>JBLHZH010000017.1:0-14473 GCA_047629695.1 Rhodoferax sp. | reverse complement strand
GTGATTGTTCACGCGCAGTTATGGTTCGGTCGTGGCAGCATGCCTTATGTGGCGCTTTTGAAGGAACAGCTCAGTACCCAAAATCAGAAAAATGCACAGGCGCTGCTGGCCAATAACCGGCTGGCTGCCGAAGTGCGTGATCTGAAGGAGGGACTTGATATGGTCGAAGAGAAAGCGCGACTTGAACTCGGCATGGTCAAGATCAACGAGATTTACGTACAAATCAGTCCCTGAGCTGTGATCAGCTTTGCGATGACAGCCAGTAATCGCGTGAGTCATAAACTGCCATGGCCTGCGACCTCGCAGAGACGAGAGAGGGTTCGTCTTTATGAGCGCAGCGCGGCAGTCCAGGACGCATGAACTGACACCGCCTGTGACCTCGAAGAGGTAATAAAAGATGAAAATTGCGATCATAGGTGCTCAAGGCACAGGTAAAACACAACTAGCATTTGAACTTAACCAGCACTGGCGCAATCAACCTGACGAGATTGGTGTCAAGCCGCCCACCCTGAGCGATGGTGCGCCCCTGCTGGTAGCCATCTGTACTGACGAACAGAAGCTGGATCCGGCGCATTACCACGCCGTACTGCTGCAACACCACCACTACGACCTGACGCTGTTAACGGGCCTCGACCTCCTTACGCCACACGGGCACTTTGACGCAGAGGTTCACGCACCACGCGAGGCCCTGGATGCCAGGCTAAGGGCTGCTCTGACTCAAGGTCAATTGGCTTATGCCGTCGTCTACGGCCAAGGGTCGATGCGCTTGCAAGCGGCCCTCAATGCCATCACGGCCAAACGCTCGACACAAGCACAGCCGATGGCTCGGGACACCCCCCGCTGGCAATGGGCCTGCGACAAATGCAGTGACCCGGCTTGTGAGCAACATTTGTTCACAAGTATGTTTAACCAAGACAAGTAACAAGCACTTGACCCATGCGGTAAAGTCTTGGCGCCGTAAGCTTTGCGCTAATGCGGGTAATAACGGGTGGATTTTCAGAATAAAGCTGACAAAATAGACGGCGGCCGGTTGGGCTTCAGGTTATTTAAAAATGACAAAGGGCCTGAAGGTGTTATCGGCCCCTCACCCCAAAACTTATAAAGTTATCAACCTCTCAGGAGACTCTTCATGGATCGTCGTTCACTTATTAAAAATGCCGGCATCGCTGGCGTACTGGCTGCCGGCATAGCGCCTGCAGTCCATGCACAAGCGGCCGTTCGTTGGCGCATGGCGTCAAGCTTTCCCAAGTCGCTTGACACCATTTTTGGCAGTGGTGAGATGTTTGCCCGGACCGTAAAAGCCTTGTCCGGCGGTAAATTTGAAGTCACCGTGCATGCGGCTGGTGAATTGATGCCAGCCTTTGGCGTGGTGGACGCCGTTCAAAACGGCACCATTGAGATGGCCCAGACCGCCTCCTACTATTTCACCGGCAAGGACACCATTTTCGCCTTTGGCACCGCTGTGCCTTTCGGCCTGACAGCGCGCCAAATGGACGCCTGGATGCTGCACGGCAACGGCCGTAAACTACTGGATGCGTTTTACGCCAACTACAACATTAAAAGCCTCAGTGCCGGCAACACAGGCACGCAGATGGGTGGCTGGTACCGCCGGGAAATCAACACCGTGGCCGACCTGAAGGGTCTTAAAATGCGTCTAGGCGGCGGCCTGTTTGGCGAAGCCATGCAAAAGCTAGGTGTCGTGGCGCAGAACATGGCGGCCGGTGATGTGTATCAGGCACTTGAAAAAGGCACACTGGATGCGGTGGAGTTTGTCGGTCCTTACGACGACGAAAAACTGGGTTTCAACAAAGTAGCCCCGTACTACTATTACCCCGGCTGGTGGGAGGGCGGTGCCGAATTGAGCTTTTTCATCAATACCAAAGCCTATGCAGCACTGACACCGGAGTTTCAGGCGATCGTCGATGCCGCCGCCGCCGTTGCGGCGCGCGATATGACGGCCAAATATGATGCCAACAATCCGATTGCGCTGAAAAAACTAGTCGCAGCCAAAACTCAACTTAAACCGTTCTCGAAAGATATTATGGATGCCGGCTTCAAGTCGTCAATGGAAGTCTTTGCCGAGCACGAAGCCAAATCGCCCGAGTTCAAGAAGATTCACCAAGACATGCGTGCCTTCCAGCGCGACCAGATGCTCTGGGCGCGTTTCTCGGAATTCCGTTACGACAGCTACATGACTGGCGTCAAGTTATAAGCTTGTAGTCCATTGATCGTCTTTGCGAAACGCAGCAGTCCAAGAAACATGGACTGCCACGCTGCGCTCTCAGAGACGAGAGAGTTCATGGAAGACCACAGCCTGCAGCCTCACAGAGACAAAGCGGCGTTCGTCTTTGCGAGCGTAGCGCGGCAGTCCAGAAAGTCATAGGCTGCCAGGCTTTACCCGCAGAGACAAGAGGACCCATGGACTGCTACAGTCTTCGCTCGCAGAGACGAAAAGTGGTCAGTCCGGCGGCTTTCGCCCTTATTGAGTCGGCGCCACCGGTTCATAAAAACTTTCGGCGGCCGGCATCTGCAGCAACTGCATAACCTCTGCGTTGCTCAGTCCCTTTTCCACTGCCATATTGCCCGTCACTAGCATGGGGAAAATCATGATGGCTGCAAGCATGATGAGCTGCAAGCCAATGAAAGCAACCGAACCCTTGTAGATCTCGTTGGTGGTGATCGCCTTGACGCTTTGCCCCGTGATCCGGTCCTTGTAGTCTTTTTTGGCGGCAACACTGCGCAGATAGAAGAGGGCAAAGCCGAACGGTGGCGTCAAAAACGAGGTCTGCAGGTTCATGGCAATCATGACGCCAAACCAGATCATGGCGGCCTCCGGCGTCATGCCTGGCACCAGCCCCGGCAAAATCTTCTCGGCTACCGGCGCCAGCAGCGGCACCACAATAAAGGCAATCTCGAAGAAATCGAGGAACATACCCAGAATGAACACCAGAATATTCACCACGATCAAAAAGCCCCAACCGCCGCCTGGCATATTGTCAAACAGGTGTTCGATCCAGATATGACCATCGGCGGCGTTGAAGACAAAACTAAAGACAGTAGAACCAATCAGGATGAACAACACAAACGTCGCCAGTTTGGCGGTGGTTTCAAGTGCCTGCTTGAGCAGCGGCATGGACAGGCGACGCTTGCCCATGCCCAGAATCAAGGCCCCGAGCGCCCCCATGGCACCCCCCTCTGTAGGTGTCGCAACGCCCAGAAAAATCGTGCCCAACACCAGAAAAATCAGGATCAACGGTGGCATCAGGACAAACGTCACCTGCTCAGCTAGCCGCGACAGCAGGCCCAGACGCAAAACCTTGTTGAGGAGGGCCAGCGCCAGACCCGTCAGCGAGGCCAGCGTCAGCGACAGGATCACAATCTCATCGCCAGGGGCCGGCATGCTGCGCTCCAGCCAGACCTCTAGCAGCTGTTCATGCAGGCCCGACCAGACCCAGCCCACCACTGCACAAATCAGAAACAGCACCAGCAACGAACGGTGACCCGAACTGCCATTGACTTCGCGGTAAATACGGGCTTCCGGTGGCAGAGCTGGCACCATGGCCGGCCTGAACAGCGCTACCACCACGACAAACAGAACATACAAGCCCACCAGCAACAGGCCAGGCACCAGGGCGCCCGCATACATGTCGCCAACCGAGCGACCCAGCTGATCGGCCAGCACAATCAGCACCAGCGAGGGCGGCAAGGCCTGCGCCAACGTGCCAGAGGCCGTGATGACTCCGGTTGCAATCACCCGGCTATAGCCGTAACGCAGCATGATGGGCAAAGAAATAAGACCCATAGAAATCACGGCTGCAGCAACCACACCGGTGGTGGCGGCTAGCAGGGCTCCCACCAGGATCACAGCAATCGCCAACCCGCCACGCAACGGTCCAAACACCTGACCCACAGTTTCCAGCAGGTCTTCGGCCATGCCGGAGCGCTCCAGAATGATGCCCATAAAAGTAAAGAAGGGAATCGCCAGCAGTGTGTCGTTTTGCATGATGCCAAAGATGCGCAGCGGCAATGCCTGGAACAGCGTGGCCGGAAACAGGCCGGCTTCGATACCGAGAAAGCCGAAACCCAGACCGGTCGCGGCAAGGGCAAACGCCACCGGAAAGCCCGTCAGCAGCGCCAGCAGCAGCCCGCCAAACAGGAACGGTACAAATAATTCCTGTATCAATAAAGTCGTTGGCATTTAGGGTTCTCCGGCCAGTTGGCGTACCGCACTGGCAGCCAGTGCTTGTTGATTTTTTTCTTCGTCGGCAGGGTCGTCATCGTCACTCAGCACATCCGGACCGTAGCCGCCCAGGTAGGCCAGCCGCTTGATCAATTCAGATACGCCTTGCAGCAGCAGCAGAGCAAAGCCCAGCGGCACCAGCGCATAAACCGGCCAGCGAATCAGACCGCCCGCGTTATGTGACATCTCGCCCGACACATAGGCCTGCGTGACCAGTGGCCAGCTGAGCGCGATGGTGAGGACGCAAAATGGAAACAATACCGTCACAATGCCGATCACATCGATCCAGTTACGGGTACGGGGACTCAAACGCGAAGCAACAAAGTCAATGCGCACATGAGAATTTTTCAAGAAACCGTAGCCGGCACCCAATAAAAAGACACCCGCAAATAAGTACCACTGAATTTCCAGCAGTGAGTTCGAACTCGAGCTAAAGATTTTTCGAACAATGGCATTGCCCGCGCTGATCAGGGTGGTGGCTAGAATCAGCCACATCGTGAACTTGCCGACGGCGTTGTTCAGGGCGTCCACGATCGCCGCTATTTTCAGTAAAGCACGCATTTTTTTCGCCGCAGTACGGCAGTCTCCGTATTATTGAACTGCTGGACTGGCTGGCGGCAGGTCACCGGTGACCCGGAAGATCTGAGCTACATCGACCGGGTCAAACTGGTATTGCACACCGCAAAACTCACAACCCACCTCAACACCGCCACGCTCGGCCACAATGCTGTCGGCCTCTTCCTGGCCCAGGCCCAAAATCATGTTGCTAACCCGCTCCCGGCTGCAGCTACACGAAAAGCGCGGGCCTGCATCCCCAGTCAAGGGTTCAAAGCGAGTCAAAGTCTCCTCCCAGAAGAGACGATGCAGGATGGTTTCGGCATCCAGTGTCAACAACTCTTCACGCTTCAGGGTCGAGGTCAGAATGGCAATGCGGTTGTAGTGCTCGTTGATGCCAATTTCATCTTCGTTGGCCTCACTCACCAAACTGCCCGCCAGATTACCACTGCCCTCCAACGGTAGGCGCTGGATCAGCAAGCCGGTAGCGACCTGGTCATTGGCCGCCAGCACCAACGTGGTGTCGAGCTGCTCGCTTTGCAGCATGTAGTGCTCCAGCACCTCGCTCAACTTCTCCAGCTTTTCATGCTCATCGCCAAACAGAGGCACCACGCCCTGGTAAGGCAGTTGCCCCGGAAAGCGAGACTTGGGGTCAAGCGTGATGGCGCATTTACCCTCGTTGTTGACGTTTACCATGGTACTAAGGGTCGCGTTAGGGGCGACTTCCCCGAGCAACGTGGCCGTGGCGCGCAAGCCAAAATCAGGCTGTATCTCGACCACCGCCAGTTTGACCGGGCCGTCTCCCATGATTTGCAGGATCAGCGAGCCATTAAACTTGATGTTGGACTGCATCAGCGTCGCCGCCGCCACCATCTCGCCCAGCATGTTTTGTACCGGCAGGGGGTAGGCACCCGCGGCGCTGTTGGAGGCGCGCCGACGCAGGATTTCGGTCCAGGCATCGGTCAGGCGGACCAGCACGCCACGTACGGGCAGACCGTCAAATAAAAACTTATGAATTTCAGACACTTAACTTTTCCGTTCGGAATAAAACATTACAGGGGTTCATGGACTGCCACTGCCTGCGGCCTCGCAGAGACGAGACCCAGCAGCGCCAGTCGTCAGGCGGTTCTGTTCAGGCCGCTGCGGTAACGCCGGCCATTGTCCACATAGCGCTCGGCACTCGTCAGTAAGCCTTGCAGTTGCTCGGGGGTGAGTTGGCGAACCACTTTGGCCGGACTGCCGATAATCATCGATCCATCGGGAAACTCCTTGCCTTCGGTCACCAGTGCGCCGGCGCCCACCAGACAGCCCTTGCCAATTTTGGCGCCATTGAGAACCACTGCACCGATACCAATCAGAGAGCCGTCGCCAATGGTGCAGCCATGCAACATGACCTGATGGCCAACCGTCACATCATCACCCAACGTCAGCGGCATACCCAAATCGGCATGCAGCACGCTGCCATCCTGGATATTGGTGCGCTGGCCGATCCGGATCGGCGCCGTATCGCCCCGAATGACCGTTCCGAACCAGACACTGGCATCTGCCCCCAGTGCTACATCGCCAATCACATGGGCACTGTCTGCCACCCAGGCAGACGCTGTAATTTGGGGTGCCACACCGTCGAGTTCGTAGATTGCCATAGGGACTCCTTTTATTCAAATGGTCTTGAATTGTAAGGAAGACCCGACCGGTCTCCTGTCAAGGTGGGCCGGCTAGCCGCGTGGGTGGTGCTGGGCGTGCAATACCTTGAGTCGTTCACGCGCGATATGGGTGTAAATGGTGGTGGTGGAAATATCGACATGACCCAGCAACATTTGCACCGCCCGCAAATCGGCACCATGGTTCAGTAAATGCGTGGCAAACGCATGGCGCAGGGTATGCGGCGACAAGGGCACGGTGATGCCAGCCATCAGGGCATACCTTTTTACAATCATCCAGAACATCACGCGGCTCATGGCCGAGCCCGGTGTGACACCACGGCAAGTCACAAACAAATCGTTGGTCTGCTTGCCCGCCAGCAAGGCCGGGCGAGCCTGCGCCAGGTAACGTGTCAGCCACAGGCTGGCCACGGCGCCAAATGGCACCAGTCGTTCGCGGTTATTTTTACCCACCACGCGCAACACATTTTCCGAGCGGCTCAGGTTAAAGACGGTGAGCGTCACCAGTTCACTGACCCGAAGGCCGCTGGCATACATCAACTCCAACATGGTGCGGTCGCGCAGCCCCAGGTCGGTATCAGTGTCAGGGGCCGCCAACAGCAATTCGACCTGGTGTTCGGTTAGGGTCTGGGGCACACGCGGCGCCTGCCGTGCGGCGCGCAATTTAAGTGTCGGGTCAACTTTGAGCAGATGCTCGCGCAGCGCCCAGCGAAAGTAGCGCTTGAAAACCGTCAGACGCCGGTTCGCGGTGGTCGCCTTGGTGGCATCCAGCTGCTCAGCAAAGTAGCGGTTGAGGTCACTTTCGCCGGTGTCAGTCAACACCCGCGCCTGGCCCTCCAACCAACGGACATAGAGCGTGAGATCACGCCGGTAAGCCGAAAGCGTGTTTTTAGACAGCCCCTCTTCCAGCCACAACGCATCTATAAAAGCGTCAATGGACGCCGCCTCACTCGGCATGCCAAGGTTCACTCAAGTTTGAGATTAGCCGATTCAACAACTTGTTTATAAACCGCGTATTCGGCCTTGATCTGGGCAGCAAACTGCTCGGGTGTGTTGCCAATAATAAAGGAGCCGGTGTCTTCAATCCGCTTCTTCACAGCCGGGTCCTGCAGCGCCTTGCGCACCCCGGCATTAATCTTGTCGACCACTTCTTTCGAGATGCCTTTAGGCCCATATACACCGTAATAAGCCATGCGGTTAACCGGCTCCAGGCCAATCTCCTTGAAAGTTGGCACATTGGGCAGTTCGGCCAGGCGTTGCGGCGCCGCCACGGCAATCGGGATCAGCCGCTTCGACTGAATAAAAGGCAGGGTAGACGGTAAATTGTCGAACATCATGGGCACCTGTCCCGCCACCGTATCGTTAATCGCGGGGCCGGCACCACGGTAAGGAATATGAGTGATGAAGGTGCCGCTCAAATTTTTGAACAACTCCATCTGCAAATGGCCGATGCCACCGGTGCCGGACGAGGCATACGAATATTTACCGGGATTTTTCTTCAGCTCGGCAATAAAACCTTTGTAATCACTGGCGGGAAAGCTCGGGTTGACCACAATCACATTAGGCGTGGCCGCAATATTGATGATGGGCGTGAAGTCGGTCAGCGGGTTGTACGGCGTACGCGGATTGATAGCCGGATTGGCCGCCGTGGTGGAGACCGTGGCGATCCCCAAAGCGTAGCCATCAGGCGCTGCCTTAGCGGTCTCGTTGGCGCCAATAATGCCGCCGCCACCGGCCTTGTTCTCCACCAGCACAGTCTGCCCCAAGGCCTGACCGAGGGCGCCGGAAATGGTACGGGCAATGATGTCAGTGGTGCCGCCTGGTGCAAAAGGCACTTGCAGCTTGATGAGTTTGTTGGGATAAGCCTGCGCTAGGGCAACACAGGGGAGGGCCAGCAAGCTGAGCGTAATAAGAGTTCTGCGGTACATGAGAGTGGAGCTTCACAAAGGCGGGGTAAAAAAATTGAGACTTCATGTTAACGGCTGCGGCCCACCGCAAGACCATGACGGCGGGCAAAGTCCCCGGGGTGCACAAACACAACTGTTATTCTCAAGTCATGAATTTTGCCCAACTTTTATTCCCCGACTTTTCGCTGATCTTGTGTGGCTATCTGGTGTGCCGCTACACTGCGCTCAACCGTACGGTGTGGGTGCAGGTTGAAGCACTAGTGTACTTTTTCTTATTCCCGGTGCTATTGTTTCACTCCATTGTCAAAAGTCCGCTGGACATCAGCGCCACCTCCAGCCTGATTGGCGCCGGCTGGGCCCTGGGGCTCTCCGGCATCGGTCTCGCTTACGCCCTGCCCTACTGGCCCGGTCTGCGCCGTCAGGTGTCAGCCCGCATGCATGCGGGGAGTGCGCAAGTGGCTTTTCGTTTCAATTCATTCATCGGTCTCGCAATGGCCGAGCGACTGATCGGGCCGCCAGGTCTGTTGCTGATTGCCGTGCTGATCGGCGTCTGCGTGCCACTCTTTAACGTCGCGGCGGTCTGGCCGATGGCACGCCATGCACAACGCGGTTTCTTGCGGGAACTGGTGCGCAACCCCCTCATCATCGGCACAGCGACCGGCCTGTGCGCCAACCTGCTGGGCTTTACCCTGCCGGTCTGGCTGGAGCCCACCGTTAACCGAATCGGGGGAGCCTCGCTGGCGCTGGGCTTGATGGCGGCGGGTGCCGGTATGCAACTGGGAGCGCTCAACCGGGCCAAAACACTGGCGGTGGCGCTGCTAGCGATCCGTCACTTTTTGCTGCCCCTGGCGGCACTGGGACTGTGTTACCTGTTTCAACTTGAACCGGCACAGGCGACGGTATTGCTGATTTTTTCGGCTTTACCAACTGCCTCAAGCTGCTATGTACTGGCCGCCCGCATGGGCTATGACGGCGGCTATGTGGCCGGGTTGGTGACGGTGTCGACGCTACTGGGCATGCTGAGTTTACCGTTTGCGCTGGGCCTGCTCCGGTCGCTGTATATCGCCTGAAAAACTCAGACTGCCAGCGCCCAGGCTACATGCTCGCGCACCAGGGCACTGGGGTGCGCAGCGCGACGTTCCAGCGCCTGTGTCAACGCCGGATCAGCACTGCTGCGGCGTGCGTTGCCTAAGGCCACAGCCACATTGCGCAGCCAGCGCTCATGCCCGATGCGCCGAATCGGGCTGCCCTCGGTGCGCTGCAAAAACTCGTCTTCAGTCCAGCCGAACAGGGTGACCAACTGACTGCCCACCAGACCCTGGCGCTCATCAAAATCGGGCAATGCACTGCGCTGTGCAAACTTGTTCCAGGGGCAAATCAGCTGGCAATCGTCACAGCCGTAGATGCGGTTACCGATCAAGGGCCGCAGCGCCAGCGGAATTGGCCCCGCATGCTCAATAGTCAGGTAAGAGATACAACGCCGGGCGTCCAGTTGGTACGGCGCCACAATCGCTTGCGTCGGGCAAACCTCAATACAAGCGCTGCAACTGCCGCAGTGAGATGACACGACCGCCGTGGGCGGCAGCGCCAGATCGACATAAATTTCGCCTAAAAAGAACATCGATCCGGCCTCGCGGTTCAGTAGCAGCGTGTGTTTGCCGCGCCAGCCCTGACCGCTGCGCGCCGCCAACTCAGCCTCCAGCACCGGCGCCGAGTCGGTAAAGGCCCGGTGGCCAAAGGGCCCGAGCTCTACTGCCATGCGATCACACAGCTGTTGCAAACGCTTACGTATGACTTTATGATAATCACGTCCTCTCGCATAGACTGACACGATACCTTCGGTAGGCCTTGCCAAACGATCAAATTCCAAGGCTTGCCAGTCCGGTGCGGTTCGGTCAGGCAGGTAGTTCATGCGGGCGGTAATAACGCTTACCGTGCCCGGCACCAGTTCTGCCGGGCGCGCCCGTTTTAATCCATGTGAGGCCATGTAGTGCATGTCGCCATGAAACCCCCGAGCCAACCAGGCCGATAATCCGGACTCAGATGAAGATAAATCAACCCCGGCCACGCCAATTTGGGAGAATCCCAACTCTTGAGCCCAGGCCTGAATTTTGGACACCCATTGGCTGCCGTTGATATGAATATTGGATTGAGTCACCCCCCCATTGTAAAAAGTCTGCTGTGGCCGACGCAAGCCGCGACGCAATTATTTGCGGCCACACTGGCCCGGCAACCAGCCCTGCGCAACGCTTTCATTGAATTACAGGGTGAACTGGGCGCCGGTAAGACCACCCTCGTGCGTTACCTGCTGCAAGCCTTGGGTGTTCTGGGCCGGGTCAAAAGCCCCACTTACGCCATAGTGGAACCCTACGAGTTGCCCGACCTATCGGTCTGGCATTTTGATTTTTACCGTTTCAGCGATCCGCGTGAATGGGCAGATGCCGGCTTTCGAGATATTTTTGCCAGTTCCGGACTTAAATTGGCCGAGTGGCCCGAAAAAGCCCGTGGCTTTATTCCGCCGGCTGATTTGCTGATTCAACTAGAAACCCTGGACGAGACCAGCCGCCAGGTCACGCTCACAGCTCAAACGCCAACCGGCGTGGCCTTGCTGCAGGCAGTGGCCGCATGAAGCGCCGTGACTTCATGCAATCAGGCACGCTGGTGCTGTTGCTGGGCACCCAACAACTGGCACGCGGCGCTACTATCATGGCGGTACGGGTCTGGCCGGCACCCGACTATTCGCGCGTCACCATCGAATCCGACAACGAACTCAAGGCCCGACAATTTTTTATCGACAACCCGCCACGCCTGGCGGTGGACATTGAGGGTATCGACCTGAACCCGGCTCTGCGCGAACTGGTCGCCAAGGTGCGTGACGATGACCCCAACATTGCCGGCATCCGGGTGGCCCAAAATGCTCCCGGCATAGTGCGACTGGTGCTAGATCTGAAGCAAACTATTTTACCCCAGGTCTTCACACTGAACCCCGTAGCTGCCTACCAGCACCGCCTGGTTTTTGACCTCTACCCGACGCAGGTAACGGACCCGCTGGAAGCCCTGATTGCCGAGCGCCTGAAAGAAAGCGCGCTAGCTCGCTCCCTGACTGACCCGCTGGGTGACCTGATTGCTCAGCACAGCCAAAAGCCGGTCCATAGCTCGCCGGCCATGCCAAGCACCCCGCCCGCGGCAACCGCAGATCTTGACCCGAAAATCCTCCGAAACCAGAACTCTGCCAAAGTACCAGTGGCCGCACCCGCCGCCACCGACCGCCTGATCATCATTGCGCTGGACCCTGGCCATGGCGGCGAAGACCCGGGCGCCATCGGCCCCGGTGGCACCCATGAAAAAGACGTGGTGCTTCGCCTGGCGATGCGTATGCGTGACCGTATCAACGCCACCAAGATTAACGGCAACACCATGCGGGCCTTCCTGACACGCGACGCCGACTTCTTTGTGCCCCTGCATGTGCGCGTCCTCAAGGCCCAGAGCGTTCAGGCCGATCTGTTTATCAGCATCCATGCCGACGCCTTCTACACCCCACGCCCACAAGGCGCCAGCGTCTTTGCGCTGAGCCAGGGCGGCGCCTCCAGCACAGCAGCACGCTGGATGGCGGCGCAGGAAAACAAGGCCGATCAAGTGGGTGGCCTGAACGTACGGGCCAAAGACCTCCAAGTCAAACGGGTCATGCACGACATGAGCACCACCGCCCAGATCAACGACAGCCTGAAGCTCGGCGGCGCTCTACTGGGCGAAATCGGGCGGGTCGGCAAACTGCATAAACCAAACGTTGAACAGGCTGGGTTTGCGGTGCTCAAGGCGCCTGATATTCCCAGTGTGTTGATTGAGGCGGCTTTCATCAGCAACCCCGAAGAAGAGGCCAAGCTCAGCAGCAACGCCTACCAGGATGAACTGGCCGATGCCCTGATGCGCGGTATTGAAGGCTACTTCTCCAAAAACCCACCACTCGCCAGAAACCGCACCGTCTGAAACGTGTCAAACCAGGCTGGCAGCGGTGTCGCGGTCAGGCGCCCGACGTAGGATGCGATACAAGCGACGCCCAGCGACTGGGCCCACAGCAACTGCACCGGGTTTGACAAACCCATCAACAAAATCGCTTGTTCTGCTGGCTGCACGGCGCAGATACAGGGCAACCGGTCCGGCTAGCAGGGCAGCTTGATGGTCAGGCGAACCTGGGCCTGCGCCCCGGCAGGCTGCGATTGCGCCAGCCACTGCTGGGCTCGCAGCGGGTCCAAGCTGGGCCACTGCAGCACTAGCTCGGGCAAGCCTATTCGCCGGCGGCTTACAACAGTTGCAGATAAGTGGCCGGTGAGACCGGCAGACCAGCCTGATGAATCAAGGTAGAGTTGGCGGTGACGCCCTGTACGGCAGGGCAGCCAGGTGAGAAGGTCTAGGCACTAGACTTGGGCTGAATCGATATAAATTTTCATATGCGGTCTTGTTTGAGAAAGATATCCTTGACTGGAAAAAACTGGGTGTGCAGCGGCAACAGCGAGCCACCCAGCGCCCGCGCATGGGCGCCAACTTGGCCCGGCAGCACCACCGGCGCGTGCAGGCCTTCCAGCTGGTAGTGTTGCATCTGGTCTCGCGTGGCTTTAATCAGCGCATCAATCAGGGCACGGCCCAGTGAGCCATCAATCACCACCGCGTCAAGGTCCACCAGCGCGGCGGCACTGGTCAGCGTCATGGCCAGAGCACGGCTGGCCTGCTCCAACCAGGGTCCAGTCAACGCCGTATAGGTCGGCGCCATGATGGCGTCCTGGTGCACCAGTTGTGGGTCAAACCCAGCCTGCGTCAGCGCCTGCTCCAATTGCCAGCCCGAGGCCAGTTGCAGCAACTGGGCGGGCGCACTACCGGCACCGCTCAAGCCCATCGGCATGGAGCCAATGGCACCAGCATTACCGCGCGCACCGGCCACAATATGTCCGGCCAACACCAGCCCGCCACCCACAAACGTACCCACAAACACATACAGGTAGTTGGCTACTGTGCGGCCGTGGCCTTGCAGCATCTCGGCCATACAGGCTGCGGCCGTGTCTTTGGCAAATTCCACTGGTAAGTCAGTCAGGGCCTGAACGGCGGCCAGCAGGTTGAGGTTTTCCCAGCGGGCCAGCGCCACATCAGCACCACCGCCCAGCAGATTGGCCCATTTGTGCAGCGACAGGGGGGCCGTCAAACCAATGCCCACGATGCGCGTCCACTGCTCGCCCATCAGCGCCTGAACTTGTGACAGCCCCTGCTTGATGTGGGCCAGCACCACATCAGGGTCCGGATAAAGGTAGACAAACTGCAGCCGATGGCGGGGTTGGCCCAGAAAGTCCGACACCAGCACCTCCAGGCTGCGCCGCCCAACCTGCAACCCCAGGCTAAAGGCGCCGTCCGGGTTGATCGCCATGGGCACAGAAGGTTGACCGATTTTGCCACGCACCCGTGCCTGCTTGACCAGCAGTCCCTCGCCCTCCAGGCGGTTGACAATGATGGAAACGGTTTGGGTGGAGAGCTGGGTCAGGCGCGCCAGATCGGCCTTGGCGATGGCGCCCTGGTGGCGAATGGCCTGCAGCACAATGCGCTCGTTGAACTGGCGCATGCCGCTGTGGTTGGAGCCGCGCATCAAGCGCGGATCACGGACAAAATCTGGAGAGGAAGTCAAAATGCGGGGCCCGGCATCAATTGAGGATCACGCCTTTGCAGAACATGGCATTGCCGTAGGCAGTGGCTTCACCACTTTGAATAATCAAACTGGCACCCTCGATCTTGTCATAAAACGCATAACACTTGACACCCTCAAAGCGCGCGCCGGGCAGCCCCTCCAGCGCCAGCAGGTCGGCTACCGCCTGGTGGGCCGGCATGCGGTGCTCTGGCGTTTGCTGGCAGACCCGCATATAGGCGGCCAGTTGTGCCACACCATCGGCCAGCGGAATCACCGACAGCACGGCCTGGCTGACCCGTCCCAAGCTGTGGCCAGGTAGGCGCACCACCGGTTTGCCGTAGCTCAAAAAATTAGCGTTAAAGTTGCCGTCTGCCACCGCCACCCATTTGCCATGACCCATCGCCGACAGGTGCATCAGCAACTTGGACGTCAACAGCGGGTC
>JBLHZH010000016.1:0-15137 GCA_047629695.1 Rhodoferax sp. | reverse complement strand
GGCAAAACCTCAACCGCCTGGTGGCTGGCACAGGCGTTGTCGCAGCTAAAGCAGGCGACGCCGATTCCCTGTGGCCTGATTGGCACTCTTGGTATGGGTCAGGTACCGGCGCCGGGCGCTCAGCAGCCGCTGGAGGCGACCGGTCTGACAACGCCTGACCCGGTGTCGCTTCAGCGGACCTTGCGGCATTTTGTGGGCGTGGGCCTGCGTGCCTGTGCCCTGGAAGCCTCTTCCATTGGCCTGCAGGAGCAGCGGCTTGCCGGCACCCCGGTTCATACCGCTATTTTTACCAACTTTACACAGGATCATCTGGACTACCACGCCAGCATGGCGGCCTACTGGCAGGCCAAGGCGCAGCTGTTCCAATGGCCCGGTCTGCGCTCTGCGGTTATTAATATCGACGATGTTCAGGGCGCGGCGATGGCACATGAGCTGGTCGGTAAAGTCCCGGACCTGTGGACGGTATCCTGCCGCGCGCCGGCCCGACTGCAGGCGCAGGCGATTGGCTATGACGCGCAGGGTCTGTATTTCACGGTGCAGGAAGCGTCGGCAACGGGTGAGCAACAGCATATGCTGCACACCGGTCTGACCGGTAGTTTTAATGTTGCCAACCTGCTAGGTGTAATGGCGGCTATGCGTTCACTTGGCGTGCCGCTGGCCGTGGCGGTGGCCGCCTGTGCCGACTTGACGCCGGTGCCAGGCCGTATGGCCTGTATCGGTCAGCCGGACCAGCCGCTGGCGGTGGTGGACTATGCCCACACGCCGGATGCCTTGGGTAAGGCGCTGGCTGCCCTGCGCACGTTGGCCGACCAGCGTGGTGGTCAGTTGTGGTGTGTCTTTGGCTGTGGCGGCAACCGCGATGCCGGCAAACGACCGCTGATGGGTGCCATGGCCGCCCGTCATGCTGATCGCGTGGTGGTGACCAGCGATAACCCGCGCTTTGAGAAGCCCGAGCACATCATCTGTCAGATACTGCTGGGACTGACCGGCCACGCCTCACTGGTGGTGCAGCCTGATCGCGCCCTAGCGATCAGCCAGGCGCTGGCGCAGGCGTCGTCTCGGGATGTATTGATGATTGCCGGCAAGGGCCATGAGGCCTACCAGGAGGTGGCAGGTCAGTGTCTGCCGTTTTCAGATGAGGAACAGGTGCGCCGTGCCCTCGCCATCTGGGGTGGCGTGCACGTCGCGACGGATCGTGATGAAATCATGACGCTGGGACAAATACAGCCCTGGCTGCCCGACGCCACGTTGGTGGGCTCTGCCGATGTGCGGTTTCAAAGGGTCCACAGCGACACTCGCACGATCCAGCCTGGTGACCTGTTTGTGGCGCTGCAGGGCGAACATTTCGATGCCAATGATTTTTTGGCTGAGGCCAAGGCCAAAGGCGCGGTGGCAGCTCTGTGCCAAGGTGATGCACAGGACCGTCTGCTGGCCGTCGGCCTGCCCGGTTTGCTGGTGACAGATACCCGGCTGGCGCTGGGCCAGCTGGCGACTTATTGGCGCGCCCAATTCCGCCTGCCGCTGATTGCCGTGACTGGAAGCAATGGCAAAACCACCGTCACGCAAATGATTGCTGCTATTTTGCGCAGTCACCAGCCCCAGGCTTTTTTGGCAACGCAGGGCAACTTCAACAACGATATTGGCGTGCCGCTGACCCTGTTGCGTCTGCGTCGTTACCATGTGCTGGCGGTAGTGGAACTGGGCATGAACCACCCGGGTGAAATCGCCACGCTGGCGGCGATGGCCCGACCCACCGTGGCGCTGGTTAACAATGCCCAGCGCGAGCATCTTGAATTCATGGCCACGGTAGAAGCGGTTGCGGAGGAAAATGGCGCTGTCATTGAGGCCTTGGCCGACGATGGCGTGGCCGTTTTTCCTGATGATGACGACTTTAGTGCTCTCTGGTTGGACCAGGCAGGCGCCCGGACGCTCAGCCAGTTTAGCTTGGGCGACGACCCGGCCAGTCTGGCCGATGTGCGCTGTGAAGCAGCCCTCTGGTTGGGTGATGCCTGGCAGGTCAGCGTTAGCACCCGGTTGGGGCCGCTACATTATCAACTGCATATAGCGGGCCGCCACAATGTCAAAAATTCCCTAGCGGCGGTGGCCTGTGCGCTGGCCGCCGGCGTGCCATTGGCAGCCATCGCGGCTGGGCTGTCGGCGTTTGAGCCGGTCAAGGGCCGTTCCCGTGCGCTGCTGCTGCCGCAGGGCGAGCACAGCCTCACGCTGGTGGACGATACCTACAACGCCAATCCAGACTCGGTGCAGGCTGCCATCCAGGTGCTGGCCGCTTTGCCTGGACCGCGCTTGCTGGTGCTGGGCGACATGGGTGAGGTTGGCGACCAGGGGCCGCAGTTTCACCGTGAAGCTGGCGCACTGGCGCGCAGCCTTGGTATTGAGCAGCTGTTCACGCTGGGAGAACTGTCGGCCATCAGTGCGTCCAGCTTTGGCGAGGGTCGCCATTTTGAAGATCAGCCGGCCCTGATTGCGGCCGTGCTGGCTGCGTTGCCGGAAGTCACCAGTGTGCTGGTCAAGGGCTCGCGATTCATGAAGATGGAGCGGGTGGTGGAGGCCATGACCGCCCAAGTACAACAAAACAAGAAAGAAAACCATGTTGTCTAGTTTTTTGACTGGGAGCCGGTCATGCTGTTGAACCTTGCCCAGTGGCTGCAGACGCTGTCGCCCGAGTTCGGATTTTTCCGGGTTTTTCAGTACCTGACCTTTCGTGCCGTCATGGCCGCGTTGACCGCGCTGCTGATCGGACTGGCCGCTGGGCCCTATGTGATACGCCGCCTGAGTGAGCTTAAGATTGGTCAGCCGATTCGTGGTTACGGCATGGAGTCTCACATGAGCAAGAGCGGTACGCCCACCATGGGCGGGGTGCTGATTTTGCTGTGCATCGCGATTGCCACTCTGCTGTGGGTTGACCTGAGCAACCGCTTTGTCTGGATTGTGCTGCTGGTCACGCTGGGCTTTGGCGCCATCGGCTGGGCCGACGACTGGCGCAAGGTGGTGCACAAGGACCCGGAGGGTATGCCCTCGCGCGAGAAATACCTTTGGCAATCGCTGATTGGCTTGCTGGCCGCGCTCTACCTTGTGTTCAGCATCTCGGAAAACTCCAATATGCGGGTGTTGGAGCTGTTCTTCAGTTGGGTGCAATCAGGTTTTGACATGAGTCTGCCCCCCAAGGCCGACCTGATCCTGCCGTTTGTCAAGCAAATCAGTTATCCGCTGGGCGTGTTCGGTTTTGTTATCCTGACGTATCTGGTGATCGTCGGCTCCAGCAATGCGGTCAACCTGACCGATGGCCTGGATGGCCTGGCCATCATGCCCGTGGTGATGGTGGGCTCGGCACTGGGTATCTTTGCTTATGTGACTGGCAGTTCGGTGTACTCCAAGTACCTGTTGTTTCCGCATATTCCTGGCTCCGGCGAGTTGCTGATCTTCTGTGCTGCCATGGCCGGTGCCGGCCTCGCCTTCTTGTGGTTCAACACCCATCCGGCCCAGGTCTTTATGGGCGATGTCGGTGCGCTGGCGCTGGGCGCGGCGCTGGGCACCATTGCTGTCATCGTACGCCAGGAAATCGTGCTCGCCATCATGGGCGGTATTTTTGTGGTGGAGGCCCTATCCGTCATGTTGCAGGTGGTCTATTTCAAGTGGACCAAGCGGCGCTACGGCCAGGGGCGACGCATTCTGAAAATGGCACCCCTACACCACCATTTTGAGAAAAGTGGCTGGAAAGAGACCCAGGTCGTGGTGCGTTTTTGGATTATCACCATGCTGTTGTGCCTGATCGGCCTGTCAACTTTGAAGCTGAGGTAAGCCATGTTGACCCCCGATAGCTTCCTGATCGAGACTTTGGTGGATCAGCACGTGCTGGTCCTGGGTCTGGGGGCGTCCGGCTTGGCGATGGCGCGCTGGTGTGCACGTTGCGGTGCCAGCGTGACCGTAGCCGACACCCGCGCTGCACCGCCTCAATTGTCTGTTTTGCAGCGTGAATTGCCCGAGGCCCGCTTTGTCGGAGGCCCGCTGGATGCCGACTTGCTGGCTGGCCTGGCGATTAGTGTGATCTTTAAAAGTCCGGGTTTGACGCCGGCTGATGTTGCCGTTGTGGCCATTGTTGCCAAGACAAAGGGCGTGCGGGTGGCCGGTGAACTGGCTCTGTTTTCCGACGCCTTGGCTGCGCTCAAAGTCAGCCGAGACTACCAGCCCAAGGTGCTGGCCGTGACCGGCACGAACGGCAAAACTACGGTGACTTCTCTGACCGGGCAACTGGTGGCGCGGGCCGGCAAGTCGGTGTCTGTGGCCGGTAATATTGGTCCGAGTCTGCTCGACACCCTGTCGGCCCAACTTGACGCAGACAGCTTGCCCGAGGTCTGGGTAATCGAGCTGTCGAGCTTTCAGCTGGACGGTGAGACCAGTTTTGAGTCTGACGCGGCCACCGTGCTCAACCTTTCGCAAGACCATCTGGACTGGCATGGCAGCCTGTCCGCCTACGCGGCAGCCAAGGCGAATATTTTTGGCCAGCAAGGCCTGCTGGTGCTGAACCGCGAAGATGCCGCTGTCATGCGCATGTTGCCGGCACCGGTCCGCGTCAAATTGCAGCGACCTCAGGTGCGCGCCCACGTTACCTTCGGTAGCGACATGCCGCAGCGACCGGGTGATTTCGGCATCGAGCAGGTCAATGGCATGGTTTGGCTGGTGCGCGCGCTGGAGGCTGATGAGACCCGTCGCAAGCGCAATGAGGTGGCCGAAGAACTTCATATTCAGCGGCTGATGCCGGCTGATGCCTTGCGTATCCGCGGTCGTCATAACGCCACGAATGCACTGGCCGCGCTGGCCCTGGCTGCCGCTGCCGGTTGTAGTCTGGGTCCGATGCTCTTTGGACTGCGCGAGTACCGGGGTGAGCCACACCGGGTCGAGCCAATTGGCATCTTCAATGAAGTCGAATTTTTTGATGACAGCAAAGGCACCAACGTCGGCGCCACGGTTGCCGCTCTCGGCGGACTGGGGGTCGACCGGCGTGTGGTGCTAATTCTCGGGGGCGAAGGTAAGGGCCAAGATTTTTCGCCACTAGCCGATCCGGTCGCCCGTTATGCCCGCATTGTGGTCTTGATTGGGCGTGATGCTCCGTTGATTCGCGCGGCCCTAGACGAGGCTGGTGTGCCGTTGCTGGACGCTGCCAGCCTGGCGCAGGCGGTGACTCTGGCCAACGCCAAAGCCCACGCCGGCGATGCTGTGTTGATGTCGCCGGCCTGTGCCAGCTTTGACATGTTTGACAACTATGAGCACCGGGCTCGGGTGTTTGTTGCGGCCGTCGCCGAGATTGCAGCGGCAGCGGGCGTGACGCTGGAGGGCGGCAGATGAGCCACCTCTCGGCTCGTCTAAGCCACTGGTTTGCCCGTCTGGCGGGGCCGGTTGGCGATCTGTTGCCGGTGCGACTGGGAGCCACCCGGCGCGCCGCCACGGGCAATCTGCCCACGCGTGAGGCCGGCTTTGACCTCGCGCTGGTCTGGGTGGTCGTGACCTTGCTGGCGTGGGGGCTGGTCATGGTCTATTCGGCCACCGTCGCAATGCCAGACAATCCGCGCTTTTCCCAGTACACACCGACCTATTTTCTGGCCCGTCATGCGACTTGGCTGGCGATCTCCTTTGTCGCCTCGCTGCTGGCGTTTCAGGTGCCGGTGGCTATGTGGGAGAAGGCGGCGCCATGGCTGTTTGTGCTGTCGTTAGTGATGTTGGTGGCGGTGTTGATTCCACATGTCGGCAAAGTGGTTTATGGTGCGCGGCGCTGGATTGCCTTGGGAGCCATCACCTTTCAACCATCCGAGCTGGCCAAGTTCGCCGTGCTGCTGTATGCGGCCAATTACATGGTACGCAAGATGGAGGTTAAGGAGCGCTTTTTCCGTGCCGTTTTGCCCATGGTAGCCGCCATCGGGCTGGTCGGGGTCCTGCTGTTGCTGGAGCCCGACATGGGGGCTTTCATGGTGATTGCCGTAATCGCTATGGGAATTTTGTTTCTGGGTGGCGTCAATGCCCGCATGTTCTTTTTGATTGCAGCAATTTTTCTGGTGGCCTTTGCCATGATTATTGCGTCCAGCGAATGGCGGCGCGAGCGAATTTTTGCCTACCTTGACCCCTGGAGCGAAAAAAATGCCTTGGCTAAGGGCTACCAGCTGACTCATTCCCTGATCGCTATCGGGCGGGGCGAAATTTTTGGCGTGGGTCTGGGTGGCAGTGTCGAAAAACTGCATTGGCTACCTGAAGCCCATACCGACTTTTTGCTGGCTGTGATTGGCGAAGAGTTCGGGCTGATCGGCGTCGTTATTGTGATTGGCCTGTTCCTTTGGTTGACCCGCCGCATGATGCACATCGGGCGCCAGGCGATTGCGCTGGATCGGGTGTTTGCCGGGCTGGTGTCGCAGGGCGTGGGCATCTGGATGGGCTTTCAGGCGTTCATTAATATGGGCGTGAATCTGGGCGCGCTGCCGACCAAGGGCCTGACCCTGCCGCTGATGAGTTATGGCGGCTCCGCCATTCTGGTCAATATGGTGGCGCTGGCGTTGGTGCTGCGTATCGATTATGAGAATCGGCAACTGATGCACGGAGGCCGGGTATGAGTACTACACGCCCTAAAACCGCCCTCATCATGGCCGGAGGCACGGGCGGCCATATCTTTCCGGGTCTGGCGGTGGCGCAGGCATTGCGTGAGCGCGGCTGGACTGTGCACTGGCTCGGCGGGCGCGGTAGCGCGGCGCAACCCAGTATGGAAAGTCGTCTGGTGCCACTTCAGGGCTTTGTCTTTGAGACTATTGATTTTTCGGGCGTGCGAGGCAAGGGTCTGGCGACGCTGCTGCAGTTACCTTGGCGCCTGCTGCGCGCGGGCTGGCAAAGTTGCCAGGTCATTCGCCGTGTCCAGCCCGATGTGGTGGTGGGGTTGGGGGGCTACATCAGCCTACCAGCTGGGTTGATGAGTGTGCTGTTGGACAAGCCGCTGCTCCTGCATGAGCAAAATTCAGTGCCAGGCATGGCCAACAAGGTGCTGGCGCGGGTCGCCAAGCGCGTTTTCACCGCCTTCCCTGGCGTTTTTAAAAAGGCACAGTGGGTGGGTAACCCGCTGCGCCCCAACTTTATCGGCGTGGCTGACCCGGCGACCCGCTTCGCCGGGCGCAGCGGGCCGTTGCGCCTGCTGGTGGTGGGCGGGAGTCTGGGTGCCCGGGCCTTGAACGACATTGTGCCGCGCGCGCTCGCGCTGATTCCGCTGGCGACGCGCCCGCAGGTGTTGCACCAGAGCGGCGCCAGCCAAATTGAACAATTACGCAGCAACTATGCCGCCCAGGGCGTGCTGGCCGAGCTCACGCCCTTTATTGATGACACGGCACAGGCCTTTGCCATGGCTGATCTGGTGCTGTGTCGTGCCGGCGCTAGCACTGTGACCGAGCTTGCCGCTATCGGTGTGGCTGCCCTATTTGTGCCTTTCCCCTCAGCCGTGGATGACCATCAGACCGCTAACGCCCGTTTCTTGGTGGACCAGGGGGCGGGTTTGTTGCTGGCGCAGGCAAAACTGAGTCCGCAAGCCTTGGCCGATATGCTGCAAAAGCTGGATCGTCCGGCATTGCTAGCTTGGGCCCTGCAGGCCAAAAAACTTGAAAAAATTGACGCTGCTGCTCAGATCGTGGCAGCCTGTGAGGAGTTGACTGTATGAAACACGCCGTTCGGCATATCCATTTTGTAGGCATTGGCGGGGTCGGTATGTCGGGCATTGCCGAGGTTCTGTTCAACCTGGGTTACACCATTTCGGGCTCTGACCTGGCCGACAGTAGCACCCTGAGGCGACTTGCGTGTTTAGGCATTCAGACCCGGCTCGGCCATGCTGCCAGTCATGTTGACGGGGCGGATGCGGTGGTTACCTCGACCGCAGTCCAACCGGACAACCCGGAAGTGCTGGCCGCCCGCGACAACAAGATTCCCGTGGTGCCGCGGGCACTGATGCTGGCTGAACTGATGCGCCTAAAGCAGGGCATTGCAATTGCCGGGACCCATGGCAAGACTACCACCACTAGTCTGGTCGCCAGTGTGCTGGCGGAGGCCGGGTTGGACCCAACCTTTGTCATTGGCGGGCGCCTCAATAGCGCTGGCGTCAATGCCCGACTGGGCCAGGGAGAGTACATTGTGGTCGAGGCTGATGAGTCTGATGCCTCGTTCCTGAACCTGTCGCCGGTGATGGCGGTGGTGACCAATATCGATGCTGACCACATGGAGACTTACGGCCATGATTTTGCCCGGCTCAAGGGCGCGTTTGTTGATTTTCTGCACCGCATGCCGTTCTATGGTACCGCCATTTTGTGCACCGACGACCCCGCGGTGCTGGAGATCGTGCCCCAAGTCACCTGCCCCGTCACCAGTTACGGCTTCAATGAAGGGGCGGAGGTGCGTGCCATGAATGTGCGCGCAGTGGATGGGCAAATGCACTTCACCGTGCAGCGCCGCAACGGCGTGGTGCTGCCGGACCTAGACGTGGTGCTGAACCTGCCAGGTCGCCACAACGTGCTCAACGCCCTCTCAGCGATTGCGGTGGCTGTGGAGCTGAATGTAGACGACGCTGCAGTGCAGCGCGCTCTGGCTGAGTTCAAGGGTGTAGACCGGCGCTTTCAGCGTTATGGCGAAGTCCGAGCGCAGGACGGTGGCACCTTTACTTTGGTGGATGACTACGGCCATCACCCGGTGGAAATGGCGGCGACGCTGGCGGCGGCGCGAGGCGCGTTCCCGCAGCGGCGACTGGTGTTGGCGTTTCAGCCGCATCGTTTTACCCGTACCCGCGATTGTTTTGAAGATTTTGTCAAAGTCATTGCGCTGGCCGATGCCGTGTTGCTGGCCGAAGTCTATGCTGCTGGTGAGGCGCCGATTGTTGCGGCCGACGGACGCAGCCTGACGCGTGCGCTGCGGGTAGCGGGTCGCATTGAGCCGGTCTTTGTGGACGACATTGCGGTTATGGCGCAAGCCATTATTGACAACGCCAGGGACGGTGACGTGGTGCTGTGCATGGGTGCCGGCTCGATCGGTAGCGTACCGGCACAAGTACTTGAGATGTTAAAAAATCCAAAGCAGTTAACGTTGGAGGTGCAAGGTTTATGAGCCAGTCCGGACTCAATTTTGGCAAAGTAGCCGTGCTCATGGGGGGCGCTTCCGCCGAGCGCGAGGTGTCCCTGATGTCGGGCCAGGGCGTGTTGCAGGCGTTGCGTTCGCAAGGTGTGGACGCCCATTCGTTTGACCCGTTTGAGCGCGACCTATACGAGCTCAAACGCGAGGATTTTTCGCGTTGTTTCATCGCCCTGCATGGCCGCTTTGGTGAAGATGGCACGGTTCAGGGAGCCCTGGAGTTGCTGGGTATTCCCTACACCGGCTCTGGTGTGATGGCCTCCAGCATGGCGATTGACAAGGTCATGACCAAGCGCCTTTGGCGTGCTCAGGGCTTGCCGACACCGGCCTGGCAGCAGGTCGACAGCGAGGCCGCCACGTGGCAGGCTTTTTCCGAACTGGGGCAGCCCATGATCGTCAAACCGGCACGCGAGGGCTCTACCATTGGCTTGACCAAAGTCTTGACGCCTCAGCGGTGTGCTGGTGCTTATGCCCTAGCTGCCCAGCATGACAGCGAGGTGCTTTGCGAGCAGTTCATCAGCGGTGACGAGGTCACCATTGCCGTGCTTGGCACCGGTGCTGCAGCACAGGCTCTGCCGGTGATTCGCATCGTGGCCCCAGATGGCAACTACGACTACCAGAACAAGTACTTTACTGACACCACACAGTACCTGGTGCCCTGCGGTCTTCCGGACGGCGAAGAGGTCCGCATTCAAGACTTGGTGCTGCAGGCCTACCGCAGCCTGGGTTGCCGCGGTTGGGCCCGCGCCGACGTGATGATTGACGCCCGGACGCGCTTGCCCTATCTGCTGGAGATCAACACCTCGCCCGGTATGACTAGCCACTCGTTGGTGCCAATGGCGGCTCGCGCCGCCGGCATCAGCTACCCCGCCTTGTGTGTGGCGGTGCTGCAACAGGCGGCGCTTGATTACGCCCCCGCCGGGGCGCTCGCGGTGAGGCTGGCATGACCACAAGCGCGCCCAAACCCATGGATGTCAAACTCATGAACACGACGGCCACCGTTCTATTCCTGATTTGTGCTGTGATGGTGCTGGGCGCGCTGGCGGGTTGGGCCTCGCGCCATGCGCTGTTTGCCATCCGGGGCATGGTGGTCACGGGTGAAGTGGTGCACAACAATGCCATGACACTGCGGGCCAACGTGTTGCCGCGCTTGAATGGGACTTTTTTAACACTCGATCTGACGGACGCAAGGCGTGCGTTTGAGTCCGTGCCCTGGGTCCGCCAGGCGGTGGTACGGCGTGAGTTTCCAAACCGTCTCAAAGTGCAATTACAGGAACATCACGCCCTCGCTTATTGGGGCGTCGAGAGCGAGTCCCGCCTTGTAAACACTTTTGGCGAGGTGTTTGAAGCCAATGTGGGTGAGGTCGACGATTTGAATTTGCCGCACTTGAATGGACCGGACGGGCAGGCGGCAAGGGTGCTGAGCATGTACCAGGCGCTACAGCCGGCTTTTGAGTTGATGGACTTGGCCCTGACGCAGCTGGAGTTGACGGCGCACGGCGGCTGGCGGGCGCGGCTTGACACCGGTGCCGTTCTTGAGTTGGGGCGCGGCGCGGTGGCCGAGGTGAAGGCTAATACACAACGTTTTCTGACAACACTGCCAGAGGTGACGGCCCGTTATGGCCGAACACCAGAGGCCCTGGAGACCGCCGATTTACGGCATCGAGATGGGTATGCTATTCGCTTGCGCGGTGTCACCACGTTGGTGGCAGATGCGAAAAAAAAATAGCGGCAATAAAGCAACAGGTAAATATATGGCGAAAGAATACAAAGATCTGGTTGTCGGGCTGGACATTGGCACCGCCAAGGTGATGGTGGTGGTGGCTGAAGTCCTGCCCAATGGCGAGCTTAAGCTGGCTGGCCTCGGTGTGGCGCCCAGTAATGGGCTTAAACGCGGCGTGGTGGTGAATATTGACGCCACGGTGCAAAGCATCCAGCAGGCATTGAAAGAAGCCGAATTGATGGCCGACTGCAAGATCACCCGCGTCTACACCGGCATCACCGGCAGCCATATCCGGGGTATTAATTCGCATGGCATGGTGGCCATCCGGGACCGCGAAGTGACTGCTGCCGATGTGGCGCGGGTGGTGGAGACCGCCAAAGCGATCAATATATCGACCGACCAGCGCCTGTTGCTGGTGGAGCCGCAAGAGTTCATCATCGACGGCCAGGATGTCAAGGAGCCGGTGGGCATGAGTGGCATCCGGCTGGAGGCCAAGGTGCATATCGTGACGGGTGCCCAAAGTGCCGCCGAGAACATCATCAAGTGTGTGCGTCGCTGCGGCTTGGAGGTTGAACAACTGATGCTCAATCCGCTTGCCAGTAGCCTCTCGGTGCTGACCGAAGACGAGCGCGAACTGGGGGTGGCGCTGGTCGATATTGGCGCTGGCACTACTGATGTGGCTATTTTTACCAATGGTGCCATTCGCCACACGGCAGTCATTCCGATTGCTGGCGATCTGATCACCAGCGACATCGCCATGGCGCTGCGCACACCGACCAAGGACGCCGAAGACATCAAGGTTGAAAGTGGTTATGCCAAGCAGTTACTGGCCGATCCCGACGCCCAGGTTGAGGTGCCGGGTCTGGGTGACCGGAGTCCGCGCATGTTGAGTCGCCAAGCACTGGCGGGCGTGATTGAGCCCCGGGTCGAAGAAATATTCTCGCTAGTACACCAAGTCATGCGTGAGTCCGGTTTTGAAGAAATGCTCTCTAGCGGCATTGTGCTAACGGGCGGCAGCAGCCTGATGCCTGGCATGGTGGAACTGGGCGAGGACATTTTTCTAAAGCCGGTGCGCCGTGGCATTCCCAAATATTCCCGGGCCCTGTCCGACATGGTGGCGCAGCCTCGGGCGGCCACGGTCATGGGTCTGCTGGAAGAGGCTCGCATGGCGCGCCTGCGGGGTTTTAAAGTGGCGCAAAAAAATGGCTCCATGAAAACCGCCTTCGGTCAGGTCAAAGACTGGTTTGTAGGGAATTTTTGATTATGAAAAACAGACCCTGGCAGGCCCGTGCCAGCCCCCCGTGGCGATGGCGATGTGCAGCCCCTCTGCCGGAGTCCCCCGTACAGAAATTGAACAAGTAACTTATTTAACTCACGCTTTGAAAACTCAGGAGAGAAAACATGACGATTGAAATGATGGAAGAAAAGTCCTTTAATTTGGGTACCCAGATCAAAGTGATCGGCGTCGGCGGTGGCGGTGGCAACGCGGTTGGGCACATGATGGACTGCGCCGTGCAAGGCGTCGAGTTCATTTGTGCCAACACAGATGCCCAGGCCCTCAGCCGCAGCGATGCGCACCGCATCATTCAGCTCGGTACCAGTGGCTTGGGTGCGGGCAGCAAACCCGATCGCGGCCGTGAAGCGGCCGAGATGGCGGTGGACGATATCAAGGCGGCCATTGACGGCGCGCACATGTTGTTCATCACCGCCGGCATGGGCGGCGGTACCGGCACCGGTGCCGCACCGGTGATTGCCCGCGTGGCGCGCGAGATGGGTATCCTGACGGTGGGCGTGGTGACCAAACCATTCGAGTTTGAAGGGGGCCGCCGTATGACCAATGCCGACAGTGGCCTGGCCGAACTGGAGTCCAATGTGGACTCGCTAATTGTGGTACTCAACGAAAAGTTGCTGGAGGTGCTTGGTGACGATGTGACGCAGGATCAAGCCTTTGCCCATGCCAATGACGTGCTTAAAAACGCGGTCGGCGGAATTGCCGAAATCATCAATGTGCCGGGTCATGTCAACGTCGACTTTGAAGATGTGCGCACCGTGATGGGCGAGCCCGGCAAAGCCATGATGGGCACGGCGGTAGCCTCTGGCCCGGACCGTGCCCGTATTGCGGCGGAGCAGGCGGTCGCCTGCCCGCTGCTGGAAGGCATCGACTTGTCCGGCGCCAAGGGCGTGTTAGTGCTGATCACGGCGGCCAAAGGCTCGCTCAAACTGAGCGAGTCCAAGCTGGCGATGAACACCATTCGCGCCTACGCCTCTCCCGATGCTCATGTCATATACGGCACTGCTTATGACGACAACCTGGGTGATGAAATCCGCGTCACGGTGGTCGCCACCGGCCTGAGCCGCCAGGGCGTGCGTCGTACGGCGCCACCGCTGCAGGTGCTGCGCACGGGCACCGACAATGTGCCGTTCCAGGTCGGCGGCCTCAACGCCGTCAGCAATGGTCCGACCGCGGTGCTGCCCTCCGTGATGGCGAACGGCGGCCGTGGGCAACCCGACTACAACGCCATGGCGACGCCGAGTGTCTGGCGCAAGCCCCATGACCGGACCCAGGCGGCGGCCAAGGTAGACGCGCTGGCCAATGGTGGCATGGATGATTTCGAAATACCGGCCTTTTTGAGAAAGCAGGCAGACTGAACGGACATTGCCCGGCTATTTACAATAGGGGCGTGTTACAACAACGAACCCTCAAAACCCTGACCCGTGCCGTTGGTGTGGGCCTGCACAGTGGGCAGCGGGTCGAGATCACCTTGCGTCCAGCCGTGCCGGACACTGGCATTGTTTTTCGGCGGGTCGACCTGCCGCAGCCGGTCGATATTGTGGTGTCGGCGACGGCGGTGTCGGACACCCGCATGGCCTCCACCCTGTCCAGCGGCAACGCCCGGGTGCATACCGTCGAGCACCTGATGTCGGCCTGCGCCGGCCTTGGTGTCGACAATCTGTATGTGGACATCACGGCTGAAGAGGTGCCGATTCTCGATGGCTCGGCCGCTTCGTTTGTATTTCTGCTGCAAAGCGCGGGCATTGAGTTACAAAATGCACCTCGGCGGTTTATTCGTCTCATCAAGATGGTCGAGGTCCGCGACGGACAGGGCGCGTCCGAGAAATGGGCTCGTTTGGCGCCCTACCACGGTTACAAGCTCAGTTTTGAGATCGACTTCGACCACCCGGCGGTCGACGCCACGGGTCAGCGTGTGGTGTTTGATATGAGCACCGACTCCTACGCCAAAGATATCGCCCGAGCCCGCACGTTTGGCTTTACCAAGGATGTCGAGATGATGCGCGCTAATGGCCTGGCGCTGGGCGGTGGCCTTGACAACGCGATCGTTATGGACGACTACAAGGTGCTGAACTCGGACGGACTGCGTTATGACGACGAGTTTGTCAAACACAAGATTCTCGATGCCATGGGCGACCTTTATCTGGTCGGTAAGCCCCTGTTGGCCAGTTACAGCGCCCGCCGCTCGGGCCATGCCATGAACAACCTGTTGCTGCGCGAGCTGATGTCTCGCCCGGACGCCTGGGAGGTTGTAACTTTTGAAGATGAAAAACGGGCGCCCAAGGGTTTTGCCCAACTGGCGCGCGCCTGGTAAGCGGGTCACACTAGGCCATGCAGTTTTTTCGTGTGTTCTTTTTTTTGTTGCTGCTGGCCGTGATAGGTTCTTTTATCTGCTTTATTTTCACCGGTCAGCCGCGCTTCAAGCGTTACGGTCTGACGACGCTCAAGTGGACGTTGCTGGCTGGTTTTGGATTTTTTGGCATTTTGATCGTTCAGCGTATTTTTTGATACAGCCTTGTTCCCGGCACATGCACGTTGCGCTGTTGATACATTGATTTTTGAGTCACAGGTCATTTAAACATGTCCTTATTCAACATAAATTTTCAAAATCTGAAATTTGCATGCGCCCGATACTTTGTTTATCTGCTGGCCTATTGGCCACCTGTGCCTTCGTACTCCCTGCCCACGCCCTGGCGCCTCCGACCGACAAGGTGGCGGAGAAAAATACCACTCGCGGTGCGGCCTTTGACCTGGCCATCTTCGAGGGTTTGTCACCGCGTACCTTTACCATCCGCACGCCCTGGGATAAACAGCCGGTTACGTTTGCCGGACCGCTATTGCGTGATGTGCTGGCTGCCGCCAAGGCCAGCGGCAGCTCTATCAAGGCGCTGGCGCCGAACGACTATCAGACCCTCATTCTCTCGGCCGATGCCCAAAAATTTGATGTCATCGTGGCCCATCAAATCA
>JBLHZH010000015.1:0-15253 GCA_047629695.1 Rhodoferax sp. | reverse complement strand
CTTGACAGACGGAAGCGTGGCATTGCCCGCGTCATAAAACTGCGTGCTGAGTTCGGTCATGCCATACATGTTGATGCAGTCAGCGCAGTCTATGCCCAGGGCTGACGACAATTGGTTATAAAAGTCCTCCATCGACACTTCGCGCGACTGGCCCTTGAAGCCACCGGTGTCCAGCAGCCGGCTGCCCTTGGGCAAGACGAAGGACTTATCCAGGCGCTGCAACTCGTCAAGCAGATGTACAAAGCTGTAGCTCGTGCCCAACAGCGCGTAGGGCTCGCCCGTCTGCTCGGCGCGCGTCAGTTCAGCCATCAGACGGTCAGAGTCCAAGCCCGCCTGCGTCAATAAGTAATGGCTCTCTGGCGTGCCAAATTCCTGGACTGCTAGGGCGAGGTAGTGGGCGAGCGATGAATTTTGTAGCAGTACCTCGGTCGGAAACAAAATACCCATGCGAATTTTTTGACAACCCGCCATGAACCGTTGGGCAAAATTGAGCCGCATAGATTCGTCGTAAACCGCGAGGGTCGGGTGGTAATGCCGGCCTTTGACATCCCCCTGGGTGGTGCCGCTGGTCATGAAAACGCGCTCAGCATCAGTGGGCGCCACGCAGCTCAGCGTTAGTGCCTTGAAGCCATTGATTGGAACTGCCGGAATATCGCGCCAGGTTTTAACGCTGCGCACGGTCTTGCCGCGTTGCTGGCAAAAGCGCTGAAACGGGAGGTTGAGCCGGTATTGGTGCTCAAACAACCGGAGTGCCAGCTGATTGAACGCGTCATCGGACGGGTTCTGCGCCTGCATAAAGGCGAGTAGGTCAGTGATCAACGCAGTGGGGGTCATCGGTAACGCTTTCGGGGCCAGTGGACGATGGGCCATGCGCCGAAAGAGGAGACAGGCGCTATGTACGCGACCTGAAAGCTCTTCTTACGTCGGCATGATCCGATTCAAGTTCACGGGTTTGGTTAATGCCATCTCAGCCGTCCTTATCAAACTTAGCGAGTTTTGACAAGGCGACACCCCGGAGCGAGATAGATTCTATCGGATGGCGGCATTTCCCTACGATCACCCGCACTGCCCGACATAACCGCAGGCGGTACAAAAATCACAACCGTCCTTGTGAATGACGGTGGGGTTGCCGCACTCCGGGCAAACCTTGCCTGCCATGGTGGTGGGCGTCGCCTGGCCTTTGGGGGTATCGAGTACGCCCATGTCGCGCAGCGGGAAGCCTTCTTCGTTCAGCACGCCCAGCATGGCGTAGCGGTGAATGATCAGGCGGGCGACATAGGCCACAGTCGAGGGCCAGACCTGCTGGCGTCGCTCGCCGTGCGGCAAGCCCGGCACAAAAGCCATGAAGTGGCCTAACGGCTCGGCGTAGTTGAGTAGTTTGCGCAGTTTCATGCCAATCCAGGCCGGGTCAATCACGCGCATGTCCAAGGACAGCAAGCGGGCCAGGCCATCCAGCGCCCGCGGGTAGTTGCCGGAAAACCCCATGGCGCAGGGCCGGGTCATGAGGCTGCCGTCCTGTTCCGGCAGGTTGACCTCTTTCAGGGTGACGGTGAAGGCTTCGCCGCTGGCCGGGTTGTCCACATCCACGGCCCAGGCCAGTGTGCCGGAGGGGCCGGTTTGCGGTTCACCCCGGCTGAACATGGCGTCCAGCACCGGGGTCGGCTGCGGCTCGCTGCGGTGGTCCAGCGCCTTGAGTTGCTCGCAGCGCCAGCGAATGACCGCTGCGGTGGCCGCCACCACGCCGGGAAACAGGCGGCGCTCACCGTGCGGTGGAAAAGGCATCTCGAAGGCGTGTTCTTCGGCAACCGTGGCCAGGGCGTCGAGTTTGAGTTGCAGCCAGGCCGCGTCGTTGGCGCGCAGGTCCATCGACAAGGTTTTGGCCAGCGCCCCCAGCCCGCGTGGTTGCTCGGCGCCGTTGACCCAGACCTCAAAGGGTTGTGCGGCACCGCCGTCCTCGCCTGCCAGTTCGCCGACAAACAAGGCAAAGTCCCCAAACGGGTGGTGCACCATGAAGGTCCAGGACGGATTGCCTGCAGCCAGCTCTGGCCGGCCGGGCCAGCGCAGCGAAGACAGCACCGGCGCCGGCAAGCGCTCCAGTGACAGTCGCTGGTTGACGCCATCAAGTTGCAAAGGTGCGGCCACTTGGGATGCCGGTGATGACGCCAAAGACGGCGTCAGACTCAGCACCGAGCCCAGCACGGCGTTGGGCCGGTAGGTGGCCAGCCCCTTCAAGCCCGACTGCCAGGCCTGCATATACAGATGTTGAAAGTCGGCATAAGGGTAGTCCACCGGCACGTTGACAGTTTTTGAAATAGCGGTGTCGATGAACGGCGCCACCGCCGACACCATGGCCTCATGGGCCTGCGCGCTCATCTCCAGCGCGGTGACAAAAGCGGGTGTCAGCGCCGCATCAGTGCCGTGCAAGTGGCGGTACAAACGCCAGGCGTGGTCTTCGACGGCATATTCTTTAAAGCCACCGTCCGGCATGCGCTTTTTCCGCGTGTAATGCCAGCTGAAGGCCGGCTCAATGCCATTGCTGGCATTGTCGGCAAAGGCCAGGCTGATGGTGCCGGTGGGCGCAATTGACAGCAGGTGCGAGTTGCGCAGGCCGTGGCTGCGGATGGTGGCCTGTAAGTCGTCGGATAAGCGCGAGGCAAAGCTGGGGGCTTTGAGGTAGAGGTCGGCATTAAACAGAGGGAAAGCGCCGCGCTCGCGGGCCAGTTCAACCGAGGCCGCGTAGGCGGTGTCGCGCAACAGGCGGGAAATGTCCTGCGCCATGGCACGCGCCTCGGGCGTGTCGTAGCGCAGATTGAGCATGATCAGCGCATCACCCAAGCCGGTATAGCCTAGGCCAATACGGCGTTTGCTGCGCGCTTCTTCCTGCTGCTGGGGCAGTGGCCAGACGGTCACATCCAGAACGTTGTCGAGCATGCGGGTGGCGACCCGCACCAACGCAATAAAAGCGTTGCGGTCAAACCCGGCCTGCGCTTTAAACGGGTGGGTGATGCAACGCGTCAGGTCGATTGAGCCGAGGCAACAGCAGCCGTAGGGGGGCAAGGGCTCTTCCGCGCAAGGATTGGTGCTGGCAATGGTTTCGCAGTAGGACAGGTTGTTGTCACGGTTGATGTGGTCCAGAAACAGCACGCCGGGCTCGGCGTGGTCATAAGTGGAGCGCATGATCTGGTCCCACAGGGTGCGCGCCTGCAGCGTGCGGTAAACCCATAAACCGCTGTCCTGGTCCTGGTAGGTGCCAGCGACTTTTTGCGCGGTGCCGGGTTGCGCACGATGCACCAGGGTGAAGGGGCCGTCTTGCTGCACCGCCTGCATAAAGGCGTCGCTGACGCCTACCGAGATATTGAAGTTGCTCAGGTCGCCGCTGTCCTTGGCGTGAATGAACTCCTCAATGTCCGGGTGGTCGCAGCGCAGCACGCCCATTTGTGCACCGCGACGGGCGCCGGCTGATTCCACGGTTTCGCAGGAGCGGTCAAACACACGCATGTAACTGACCGGCCCGGAGGCGCTGCTTTGTGTGCTGCCGACCCAGGCGCCACGCGGTCGAATACGTGAAAAGTCATACCCCACGCCGCCGCCGCGACGCATGGTTTCGGCCGCTTCGGCCAGCGCGATATAGATGCCGGGGTGGCCGTTTTCGGCCTGCGAGATCGAGTCGCCCACGGGTTGCACAAAACAATTGATCAGGGTGGCGGCCAGTTCGGTTCCTGCCGCCGACTGGATGCGTCCGGCGGGTAAAAACCCGGCTTGCAGAGCGTCTAAAAACTGGGCTTCCCAGTGCTTTCTTTGCGCCGGGGCCTCGGCCTGGGCCAGCGCATGGGCGACCCGCTGGTTAACCTCCAGAATACTTTGTTCAATGCCTTTGCTGTACTTTTCAAGCAAAACCTCTTGGCTGATTTGCTGGGGGGGCAGGGCGATGGCGGCGCAGGTTGATTTGTGAGTTGCGGGTGACATGAGGGCTCTCCTGAAAGACAAGCCCATCGTAAGACGATGATCTGCCTTCCGGTTTGACTTGCAGCAAACCCAATGCGGACTCAGGGGTCATGGGTTGCCACGCCTCGCTCGCAGAAGCGAGGACGTCCTCGTCTTTGCGAGGAGGAACGATGCGGCAATCCAGGAAGTGTGATCAGGTAGTGCGCTCAAAAATTGCGGCAATACCCTGACCGCCACCAATGCACATGGTGACCAGCGCGTAGCGGCCACCAATGCGCTCCAGTTCATACAGGGCCTTGACCGTGATCAGGGCGCCGGTGGCGCCAATCGGGTGGCCGAGCGAGATGCCGGAACCATTGGGGTTGACTTTGGCCGGGTCCAGTCCCAAGTCGCGGGTGACGGCACAGGCCTGGGCGGCAAAGGCTTCGTTGGCCTCGATCACATCCAGGTCGTTGACCGTGAGACCGGCTTTTTTCAGGGCCATTTGGGTTGCAGGCACCGGGCCAATACCCATGTACTTGGGGTCCACACCGGCGTGTGCGTAGGCCACCAAGCGCGCCATCGGCTTGAGGCCGCGGGCCTTGGCGGTGCCGGCTTCCATCAGTACCACGGCAGCAGCGGCGTCGTTGATGCCGGAGGCATTGCCGGCGGTGACGGTGCCGTTTTCTTTCAGGAATGCAGGCTTGAGTTTGGCCATGTCGGCCAGCGTGCAATTGGCGCGAAAGTGCTCGTCAATGGCATAGGCCACCTCGCCTTTTTTACTCTTGAGCATGACCGGCATGATCTGGCCGGTGAAGTAACCGGCTTCGGTGGCACGTTGCGCGCGGTTGTGGCTTTCGACCGCAATCGCATCCTGCTCTTTGCGGCTGATGCCCCACTTGGCGGCGATGTTTTCAGCGGTGACACCCATGTGGATGGCATGAAATGGGTCATGCAGCGCGCCCACCACCATGTCGATCATCTTGGTGTCGCCCATGCGGGCACCCCAACGGGCCGATAGGCTGGCATAGGGGCCGCGACTCATGTTTTCGGCACCGCCGCCGATGGCAATGTCGGTGTCACCCAGCAGGATTGATTGGCTGGCAGAAATGATGGCCTGCAGGCCCGAGCCGCACAGGCGGTTGACGTTGAACGCAGGCGTGCCTTCAGCGCAACCGCCGTTGATGGCCGCCACGCGTGACAGGTACATGTCTTTGGGCTCGGTGTTGACGACATGGCCAAACACCACATGACCCACGTCCTTGCCATCTACTTGGGCTCGTGCCAGGGACTCGCGTACCACCTGGGCGGCCAGTTCGGTGGGCGGGATGTCCTTGAGGCTGCCGCCGTAGGTACCAATGGCGGTGCGTACACCGCTGACGATGACGACTTCACGTGACATATCGGGTCTCCTTTGAATTGAAATTTTTAAATAAACACATTAACGCGAGCGCCATGGTGGTGCCGCTATCTGACGGCTAACCAACACCACGACCCCGTTCAGTCACGCACATCGGCCACTGGCTTGCTGCCAAAGTCCGGTCTGGCCAGGCAAAGCAGCACCTGGGCGGCGGTCTCACTGGCAGAGCTCAGGTGGCCCTCGGTCTTCAGTTGAATAAAGTTAGCCTGATCGGGAAAGCCCGAGGCCTCGGCGCTGCGCAACTGCACCTGCATGTCGGTATCAATCACGCCGGGTGCCAGCGAGCAAACCCGGGCGCCGTTGGCGTGCAGGGCCTCGTCCAGCGCGAGGCATCGCGTGAAATGGTCCATGCCGGCTTTGGCGGCGCAGTAAGCCGATTGCGAGGCCATGGGGCGGCGCCCCAGGCCGGACGAAATATTCAGAATTTTGCGCTTCATTTCCCACTGTGCGGTAGCGCCCAAAAACGCTGCACAAAGCAACATGGGGGCTTCCAAACCGACTCGCAGCGCCCGCACTAGATCGGCTGGATCAGCCTTGCGCAGCGGTGTGATGTGCGGCATGACACCAGCGTTGTTGATGAGGGTGGCACTGGCAAAGGCACCTGCTTTTTGCCCGTCCAGCCATTGCACCAGCCGGTCGGCTGCGCTCACGCTGTCGGCCAGGTCCTGCGACCATTGTTCGAGCGTACAGCCAGCGGTCGCGGCCTGGCTGGCCAGCGCGTCGTTGGTCTGGCGAGAAATACACAGAACAAAGTGGGTCGGGTCCAGCAGTTGCTCGGCCATGGCTAAACCCATGCCACGCGAGGCGCCGGTCAAAATATAGAGGTGTTGGGTCATGCTGTGCTCATCCTTCAAGGGTTGATTCAAGGGTTAAAAATCGGCCTCGCTGCTAAAAAGCAGGGCTGCGCCGGTGACGGGGTGGGTCAGGACCAGGGCGCTGGCGTGCAGCAACAAACGCGGGCTCAGGGCCAAGACCTGGGGTTCAGCATACAGGGCATCGCCCAGAATGGCATGGCCGATAGCCTGCAGGTGCACGCGCAATTGATGCGAGCGCCCGGTGACGGGTTCAAGTTCGAGCCGGCTGGTATTCGCCAGCGCGTTGTGTGACAGCAGGCGCCAGCGTGTCTGGCTGGGTTTGCCCAGCGTGGTATCAATGATGCGGCGCGGCCGATTGGGCCAATCGACGATGATGGGCAGGTCAATCGTGTCCCAGTCTTTCGCCGGTGGGCTGATCAAGCCGTCGACCACGGCCAGGTAGCGTTTGCTGACCATGCGCCCGGCAAAGGCGGCATTCAAGCTGCGTTGTGCGGCTGCCCCGCGCGCCAGTAGCATCAGGCCCGAGGTCGCCATGTCAAGCCGGTGCACGATCAGCGCATCGGGGTAGCGGCTTTGTGCGCGCGCACTCAAGCAGTCCTGCTTGGCTTCCCCGCGCCCTGGCACCGACAGCAGGCCGGATGGCTTGTGAAGCACCAGCAAACTGTCGTCCACATGGAGCACGTCCAACTCAGCTGGGGGCATCACTGGTTTCTAACAGTTGTTGCAAGGTCTCACACATTTCGTCGACATCGTTGGGCTTGTGAATCAGCGCCCGTGCGCCTTCGGCCAGGGCGCTTTGCTCAATCTCGGGCGTGATGTAGCCCGATGCCAGTGCCACCGGCAGGCTGGGTCGTATCAGCCGGGCTTCGCGCAGCAACTCAACCCCGCTGTAGCCCGGCATGTTGTAGTCTGTGACCAGCAGGTCAACGTCCAGCGGGCTTTCGCGCAGACTGGCCACGGCCAGTCGGGGGTCGGTGAAGGTCGTCACCACAAAGCCTTTGCGGGTGAGGGCGCGTGCCACCAGAAATACCAGCGCTTCGTCGTCGTCGACATACATGACGCGCTTGCCCATGCCCTGAATGAGCTTCAATTTGGGGGTTTCTGCCGGTGCGGGCAACACCGCATCCAAGGCGGCTGGGAAGTAGAGCGTGAAGACGCTGCCACTGTCGGGGGTACTTTGCACATCGACCGTACCCAGGTGGGTGCGCATGATGCCGTGCACCACCGCCAGACCCAGGCCGGTGCCCTGGCCCACTGGTTTGGTGGTAAAGAAGGGTTCGAACACCCGTTGTAAGGTTTCTGCATCAATGCCGCTGCCGGTGTCGCGCACCGCCAGGCGGACGTTTTCACCGCGTGCGCCACTGCGACGATCCGGCTGGCCCGGTGGTCGTTGCGATGTTTGGTAGCCCAGCTCGATGCTGACGATGCCGCGTTGTGTGCCAATCGCCTGAATGGCGTTGTTGCAGAGGTTGAGCAGGGCCTGTTCGACCTGGGTTGCATTGGCCAGCACCGGGGGCGTATCTGGATCCAGCTCAACCTGCAGCTGCACTGTGGGCGGCAGCGAGACCTTGAGTAGGTTAACGGTTTCATGCACCACATCGGCCAGCTGAGTGGGTATACGCTTGGGTGACTCGTTGCGGCTGAAGGTCAGGATTTGCCGCACCAGATCACGCGCTCGGCGTCCGGCCTTGTCAATTTCGTTGAGGCTGATTTGGGCTGGCGAGTCGGCGTCGGCATCCTGGCGGGCCAGTTCCATATTGCCCAAAATGGCGCTGATGATGTTGTTAAAGTCGTGCGCAATACCGCCGGCCATGGTGCCGACTGCCTGCATTTTTTGCGATTCGCGCAGTTGGGACTCCAGCGCGTTGTGGTGGGCCTCTATTTTTTTGCGGGCTGTGAGGTCACGCGCAAACAGGGTGATGGTGTCGCCGTCGTTGTGGTGTTCAAACGACACGCTAGCTTCCAGCGGCACGCTTTTACCACTCGCCGTTCGCCCGGTCATCTCCCCCAGCTGGGCATGGGTGGTGAGTTGGGCATACGCCAGCAATTCAACCGCATCGGGCAAAAAGCGGGCCAGCGGGCTGCCCAGTGCCTCGGCCGGCGGACACTTGAAAATGGCCGCAGCGGTCGGATTAAAGATGGTGATGCAGTGCTGCTGATCGACACAAATGATGATATCGAGTGAGGCGTCAATGATGGAGGCCAACCGGTTCTGGCTTTGTTGCAGTTCTTTATTACGTTCTTGCAGCGCCCGGGCACTGGCTTGCAAAGCGTGGCGCTGGGACAGCAGCGGGCTCTGGTCAATGATGGCACAAATAAAGTGCGCCAGCTCATCTTGTGTATTTTCAATGTGGGCAATGTGCAGGTCGCCGGTAAAGGTGGCGGCGGAGCCGCTGGTAAACAGCACCTCGGTGATTTCCTGCGTACCGGTGGTCTGGACTCTGACAAAAGCCTGGGCCACTTTGGTGCTGTCTTGGACACAGACCAGTGGCAATAAAAAATTGAGTGGAGGGTCACTCTCCAGTGGCCGAAAGAGACGCAGCGCCATGGCATTGCTCTCCAGCACCAGGCTATTTTCGTCAACCACCATCAGCGCCAGCGGCACATTGGAGAACAGGGTCAGAAAACGTTCGGAAGCCCCTTCTGCTTCCATCTGGCTATAACGCAGTGCCTTGTTCTGGCGCTCCAGTTCAGCTTGGTAATTGCGCAGGTCTTCCACCACCTGCGCCAGGGTATAGCCGACCGCTAGCGTCGCAGGTCGCGGCGGATCCGCTTGCTTGGAAAACCTCCTGCTTTTGTAAAGACGTTTCATGTCGGCCATTGCAACGTGTGTCCGGCCTCAGAGCGAGCCGGGCGTGCCAAAATAGTAAAGCAACTCAGCGCGTGGGCGCATTTTTGAGTTTTCCGCGCACCGGCACCACGGTGGTGACGGTCGGACGCACGGCGTCAGGCGACACCGCTTTGGGCGGAGCCGTGTCTTTTTTTGGTTTTTTAACCATCTTCATGCTTTGTTGACCTTTGGCCATTTTGAGCTCCTAAGTTACGGGGCCAGCCATTCGAATTGAGGCCGGGACAGGTGATTATCTACGCACAATTGCATTGCCCAGCGCAAAGTCAGCCGCCCTGATCGGCAATGAAGGTGCGCAGCACATCGGCGTCGATAAAGCCGGTGTCGACAAAGCTGGTATGGGGGATCAAATTGCGGTAGCCGTCGCCGCAAGTGGCTTGAAATTTGATCCTGACCAGGCGGTCGCTGCGACCGGCCTCCAGCGTTTCACCCCGCACCCGGACGCGGCTCACAACGCCGTCTGTGATGACTAACTGGAGGCCAGCAAACTGAGTAAAAGCCCGGAGCCGACCGGCATTCGGGCCACCGCATTCATTCAGGTTGATGGGAATCAAGGCATAAGGCACCCGCTTGCAGTCGCCATTACAGTACTCAAAGTCGGCCCATTCCACACATTTACCCCATTCGTGGGCCTGCACAACCCAGGTGCCGTTCTGGCGGTCCAGCCGGCAATCGGTGCCGGGCAGATAGGCGCGGTCCAGCACGTTTTTGGCCTTCATGCAGGCCGGGTTCTGGCTGTGGCCACCCACCACCAGGTCAATGCCGTTGACTGCCCACGCCATCTTCACATCGCCCATCGCCCATCGCTTGGCTGCCGTACTGGCCGTTTTCGTAATGGCCCATGTGGGGGGGCAATCACGACGTCAGCCGGCTGCCGCAACGTGGGCACCAGTTGGGTCGCCTCGGCAATGACACTGCGAAATTCGATGTTTTTAATGGTGTCAGCGCTCACCATGCGGGCCGTGTCCTCGGTCGTTAGCCCCATGATCGCGACCTGCAGGCCACCCAGTGTGAATAGTTTGTAGGGCGCGAACATGCGCTGGCTGTTCTCATAAATATTGGCCGACAGCAGCGGGAACTTGGCCAGCTCGCGTTGCAGCCGGAGCACTGCCAGGGGTTTGTTGAATTCGTGGTTGCTGACCGCCATGGCCTGATAACCCAGTAAGTTCATGCCCTTGAAGTCGGGTACGGCGTTTTGCAGGTTGGACTCGGGAATGCCGATAATCACGTCGCCGCCATCCAGTAACAGGCTGTGACCGCCGGCCGCCGTCACCTCACACCGGATCTCGTCAACCACGGTTTTGCGGGTGGCCATGCCATATTCGCCCTCGCTGTTTTGTCAGAAGCGGCCATGGTGGTCGTTGGCGTGCATCACGGTGATGCGGTAGGTGGCATCTCTGGCGGGTCCGGTGAGTGGCCCCTGCGCGCAGCTCGCCAGCACCGTAACCAAAACCAGATAAATTGTCGGTCGAATCAAGTTCATAGGGCCGTCCAAAAAAGGAGTCAACGGCGGCTGTGATGGGGTCAGGGTTGCGCGCGGGCTCGGGTGACGGCCAGTTCCGTCACTCGAGGCGCCTGGTTGCCCCAGGCATTTCTAATGTGCGACAGGACTTCAGCAACCTCGCGGTCACTCATTTCCAGTACAAAGGGTGGCATGCCAAAGGGCCTTGGATTACCCGCTGTCGCCGGCGCATAGCCGCCGTACAAAACCATTTGCACCAGGTTGGCCGGGTTGTTCATGGTGACGGCGCGGTTCTGCGCCAGCGCCGGGTAGGCGCCCGCTACGCCCTGACCCTGTGCGCCGTGGCACTGAATACATTGGGCCTCATACAAGCGGGCCCCGTTGCCGCTCACGGGCTGGCTGGCTTCGTTCTGACGAACCATTTTGGGTGCTGCTTGCGTTGGGTCGGTCAGCGAGGTCAAAAAGACGCTCATGGCTGTCAGATCGCTGGTGGTCATGTGCTGAGTGCCGTCCCGCACCACTTCGGCCATCGGACCGCTGATCGTACCGCTTGGGGATATCCCGGTTTTGAGCAAGGTGACCAGCTGCTGTCGCTGCAATGCGCTGGTGCCGGCCTCGTTCAGGTCGTGCAGCGACGGGGCATACCAGTTTTGCATGGCGATGGAGCCGCCGCTCAAGTCAAACTCATTCTGGCTGGCGCCCATGGCGTTGCGCGGGGTGTGGCAGGCCGCGCAATGGCCTGCCCCACGCACCAGGTAGGCGCCCCGGTTCCATTCCGCTGTTTGCGCAGGGTCGGGCTGGTAGACGCCGGGGCTAAAGTAAAGGGCGCGCCAGGCAAACATTGCTGCTTGCGTGCCAAAAGGCCAGCGCAGCGCGTGCGGGGCGTTGGGCTGTTGGCGAGCCGGCAGGGTTTGCAAATAGGCGAACAGGGCATCGGTGTCGGCCCGTGTCATCTGGGTATAGCTGGTGTAGGGAAAAGCCGGATTCAACAAGCGCCCGTCTCGCGAGCGCCCGTCATGTATGGCCTGCCAAAAGTCACTGGGGGTCCAGTTGCCCAGACCGGTCGCCTTGTCCGGCGTGAGGTTGCTTGAAAACACTGTGCCAAAAGGCGTGTTGATGGCGCGGCCGCCCGCAAAAGGGGTACCTCCTTGAGGGGTGTGGCAGGTCATGCAGTTGCCGGCCTGCGCTAGATAGGCGCCCTGGCTGATCTGCACTGAGGTGGCAGTGATGGGTGCCGTGTCCTGCATTTGAGTTGGCATTGCAGGCGGCAGGTTGGCGCTCCCGCAGTCTAGGCGCTGAGCACCGGGCGGCAGCGGGGGGAGGGCGGCAATGGCCCGGCTATTGGCGGGTACCGCTTGGGCTGCCAGCCAGTGGCCCACTGCATTGACGTCTTCGCCGGACATTCTGCCGGCAATATGCGCCATACAGTCGGGTGCCTGAGCGCGTCGTTGCTGTGTTTGCCAGCCGCCCAGTTGCGCATTTAAATAGTCACGTGGCAGACCCAGTAGACCCGGAATGTGGGGTTGCACGCCGGTTAGCGCCGAACCATGGCACTGGATGCAGGCCGGAATGTTTTTGATGCTGTCGCCCTGTTTAACCAGTTGTGCCCCACGCAGCATGACGCTGGCGTTGGCCACGTTGGGCAGGGGTGGAGGATAGGGCACGTCAAGACGCGAAAAGTACTGGGCTATCTCTAGTAGGTAGGTGTCAGACAGGGGCGCCACCAGGCCCGTCATCAAGCCGTAATGCCGGCGGCCATCGCGCAAGTTAAGCAGTTGGTTGTACAGATAACCTACCGGCTTGCCGGCCAGTCGCGGGTAATAACCATCCGGTCCGGCGCGCCCCTGGTTACCGTGGCAGGCAACGCAGGCTAGGGTGCGCTGGGCCATGGTGTCTTCAAAGGCCGGTGCTGCAGCAACCTGCCAGGGCAGTCCTCCTAGCAGGAAGGCAAACAGCAGGGGCGTTAAAAATCTGAACATAAGGCATCAACACAGGCACGGCAAAAACACTCTTGAATTCTCGCCCATAGGCAGTGGCGACACTTTTGTCCCTGTCATTGGCCTTGAGGCCGCAATCCAGAGTTGCCTAGGCTGCCACGGCCTGCGGCCGCGCAGGGACGAAAGGATATGGCTTGTTTTGTGTTGCCTCAGTCGCGGCGGCTCAGCAAACGGGCGCGTTGCAGGGCAAAAAACTCAAACAACCCCCAAGCCAAGCAGGCCGGGATAGCGAGAATACGGAAAAAAGCGACTTTGTGCAGCATAAGGGCAGATCCCGTTGGTTTGTTGTTTGAGGGCAACTTAACTTAGCAAGACCTTGTGACGATTTCGTGACAGTGCGAAATTACGACGCTGTGGCGCCTCTGGCTTGCCCTCGCGGTGTGAGGCGGGGTATGCTTTGCGATCATGTTGTCTGCCAAACTGCCCGAACTCGACGCGCTCGAACGCCTCATTGAACTGGGTGCCGACCGGTTGCAAAGCACCGTTGCCTGCCAGGTTGACATGCCAGGCGGGGGCCGTTATCCGGTGCATGTCATCACGTTGGGCAATTCCAGCCTGGAAGTGCCGGCAGTAGGTTATTTTGGCGGCGTTCACGGACTGGAGCGCATTGGCGCCGGGGTCGTGATTGCCTATCTGCAAAGCTTGGTCATGCGTTTGCAATGGGACAGCACGCTGCACCAGCAGCTGGAGTCGGTGCGTCTGGTCTTTATGCCGATTGTAAATCCGGGGGGGATGGCACTGGGCACCCGGGCCAATCCGAATGGGGTTGACCTGATGCGCAATGCCCCGGTGGATGCGCTGGAACCGGTGCCCTTCCTCGTGGGCGGCCAGCGTTTCAGCGCTGGCTTGCCGTGGTACCGCGGCGTTAAAAATAAACCCATGGAAATAGAAAATCAGGCGGTCTGTGCGGTGGTCCGGCGCGAACTGCTGTCGCGCAGTTTCAGCCTGTCCGTAGACTGTCATTCGGGCTTTGGCAGCCGTGACCGGCTCTGGTTTCCCTATGCACACACCCGGGCGCCGATTGCCCATCTGGCCGAGATGCACGCACTGGAGCGGATTTTTGTTCAGTCGCATAACCACCATCGTTACATCATTGAGCCTCAAAGCTTGCAGTACCTGGCACATGGCGATGTCTGGGACTACCTGTACCAGCAGGCTTGTGAACAAAAAAATAGTGTTTTTTTGCCGCTGACACTTGAGATGGGTTCCTGGCTCTGGGTCAAGAAGAATCCGCGCCAGCTGTTTTCCCGCCATGGCATCTTTAACCCCTTGATAGAGCATCGGCAACAACGGGTGCTGCGTCAGCACCAGTTGTTGCTGGATTTTTTCTCGCGCGCCGCCTGTGGCCAGCACCTGTGGCTGCCGACCCGTGAAAACCGGGCCCAGAGCCATGCCCAGGCGTTGCAGTCCTGGTATTGAGGTAATTCTTATGCCGACCTGGGTTTTTTTGCGTGGTCTAACTCGGGAAAGTCGCCACTGGGGTGATTTTTTGACGCAGTTTGAACAGGCGTTGCCGCAGAGTCAGGTGCTGGCGCTGGATCTGCCGGGCAATGGCCTGCTCAATAGGCAACGCAGCCCGTTGCAGGTGGCGAACATGGTGTTGCACTGCCGGGATCAGTTGGCTCAGCGTCAGATCAAGCCTCCCTACCACGTGCTGGCCATGTCGCTGGGGGCGATGGTGGCGGTAGCCTGGGCTGGTGCCTACCCACAGGAAGTTAGGGCTCAAGTGCTGATCAACACCAGCTTGCGGCCTTTCAGCTCGTTTTACCAGCGGCTCCGGCCGCAAAACTACGGGCTCTTGCTGCGCTTGGCCTTGTTAGGTGCCACACCAGCACAATGGGCGCGCGCGGTGTTGCGTCTGACCAGCAATCGCCAGCCTGAAGAGGTACTGTCCCACTGGCTGGCGCTGCAACAGTCGCATCCTGTGAGCCGGGCCAACGCCCTGCGGCAACTGTTGGCCGCAGCGCAGTTTTGCGCGCCAATGTCACGCCCCTTGACGCCAACCTTGGTGCTGGCCAGCCGTCAGGATCAACTCGTGTCAGTGGCCTGTTCGCAGGCTCTGGTGCGGCAATGGCGCTGCGACTTTCGATGGCATCCCGACGCTGGCCATGACCTGCCGTTAGATGACGGGCCCTGGGTTGCCGCCCAGGTGCACGACTGGCTTGTGTCGCTTGAGGAATCACCCGCTCAGCGCTCAGCTGGGCAAAAAGTGCCTTGAAGGCCTGCGCTGTGTCCTGATAGTCATTGAATCCGGTCAGGCCACTTTTGTCCATGCTGTTGAAATATTCGATTTCACGACCCAGATCGCCATCGGTGTGCTGCGAGAAAGCCAGGTGCTCCTATTTAATTTGTTGCTGCGCGTATTTTCACCATTGCGTCCCAGACCGGACCGGCATCACGCATTTGTTCGGCTAGTGGGCTGACGGTATCGGCATGCCATCATTGGTGACATCAAAGGTCTGCGCCAGTTGCGTCCACATTTTTGTTGCCGGCAATGCCGGTGTGTCCAACGATGAGTGCGTTTTTTTAGCGGTTATTAAATTACTTGTTGGGAAATGAAAAACAGCCGGGTGGTCCGGCTGTCTTGTTTTATGCGCTTGCCTTATTTGGGCATGATGACGCTGTCGATGACGTGAATTACGCCGTTGTCAGCGGCAATGTCGGTAGCCGAAACCGTGGCCCCATCAACCTTGACGCCGCCCATGGTCGTGACAGTCAACATCGAGCCTTGTACGGTTTTTACTTTGCCGGCCTTGACGTCAGCGGCCATCACTTTGCCGGGAACCA
>JBLHZH010000014.1:0-15525 GCA_047629695.1 Rhodoferax sp. | reverse complement strand
CAACCACTCGAATGTTGATTTCAGGACAAATAATCTAAGCTCACCGACTCACAATCGCGTGGGCTTTTTTTGCTTTACCCTATTCGGTTCATGCCCATGTCCATTGAGCTTCACAAGAACAGCAACGAAGCTTTGACTTGTTACTGTCACGCGTAACAACAATCAGGGACCGTACCCATGCTTATTGACCCAAATGTGTCGTGCGAGACGATGCCATTGGAAAACTCCAAGAATTCAGAAAATCACTTCTGTTTGGCTTTGCCAGACTCCACCACACTAACCCAATCGTCAGTGACACCAAGGGTCGCGCACAGCGCAATCACCAAAAAATCCAACAATTCGTAGCGTTGCGTGCGTTTGACCCGCGGATCGAGCGCACGTCCCAAGTGCTCCAGCAAGCTGATTCCTGTGCTCATCAACGGCTATGCTTCACAACTGAGAAGCTTACAGATTCCTCAAAACTGGCGCTATTAAAAGCATTTCTGCTATAAATTTAGATGCAACTATCCTACCTTAAGCAGCGCTTGTGGAGGTCAGTTTGTCTTGAGTTTTCAAGTTAAAATCAGAGGCGTCATGGCGTTCGTGCAGCTGCTCCGACAGCTCGCCCCAAGTGCGGTTCACTATGCGTCCACGCTGGACGGCCGGACGCGCAAGGATCTCTTCGGACCAGCGCCGCAAATTCTTGTAGCTTTCGACCTGCAGAAACTCTCCCGCACCATAAGCCTCACCCAACACCAAGTTGCCGTACCAGGGCCAGGTTGCCATATCGGCGATCGAGTAGTCGCCACCGCCCAGATAACGATGCACGGCTAATTCGCGGTCCAGTACGTCCATCTGGCGCTTGACCTCCATGGTGAAACGGTCGATCGGATATTCGAACTTCTCGGGCGCGTAGGCATAGAAATGCCCGAAGCCGCCGCCCAGATAGGGTGCCACACCCTGTAGCCAGAAGAGCCAGTTCATGACCTCTGTGCGTGCTGCGGCTTGCTTGGGCAGGAAACGTCCAAACTTCTCGGCCAGATAAAAAAGGATCGCGCCGCTCTCGAACACACGGCTACCGGTTTCGGTATCCAAGAGTGCCGGAATTTTCGAGTTCGGATTGACTTCGACGAAACCCGAAGAGAACTGTTCGCCCGTATTAATCCGGATCAGGTGGGCGTCATATTCCGCGCCGCGCTCACCCAACGCTAGCAGCTCTTCGAGCAGAATAGTGACTTTCTGGCCATTGGGCGTTCCCAGCGAATAAAGCTGCAAGGGATGTTGCCCGCGCGCCAAGGTGGACTCATGCGTGGGTCCGGCAATAGGGCGATTGATCTTGGCCCATTCGCCGCCATTTCCTGCGTCCCAGGTCCAGACTTTGGGGGGTACGTATTTGCTCGTTTCGGACATGGTCTGATTTCTTTCTTTAATTGTCGGGCCAGCGCCCGGGGTCGGGGGGGGCGGGGACGTTGGCTTCTTTGCAGCCATCTCACCGCATTGTTGAACGCTTTTTCAATCCTTCGTCCGGGTCAATTGTTCCAAGATACGCGTGAAGTTCTCAACCCCTTGCGCACCGCTCACAAGGTGGCGACGATTAAAAATCACGGCAGGCACGCCGCGAATGTCTTGACTTACCCAGTGATTTTCGGCTTGGCGCACGTCGGAAGCAAAGCGCTGGTCATCCAGAACGGCCAGGGCCTCGGCCCAGTCCAGTCCGACTTTAGTGGCCACATCCGCCAGCACCGTGTTGTCAGACAGGTTCAGGCGATCCGTGAAGTGAGCCACAAAGAGGGCCTGTTTCAGATCATGCATCCGTCCTTGCTGGTCGGCCCAATGAAGTAGCTGATGCACATTGAAGGTGTTGTACATACGCATGTCGTCGGCGAAGCGGAACTTGAAACCAAGCTCTGCGCCGATCGCGGTCATGCTGGCCCGGCTTTCATCTGATTGCGCCTGGGTGGAGCCGTATTTCTCGGCCACGTGCTCTCGCATGTTTTGTCCCTCAGGGGGCATGTCGGGATTCAGCTCGAACGGATGCCAGCGTATTTCATGCGGCGTGCCGGTCGCCTCTAGCGCCTTTGCCAATTGCTGATAACCGATGATGCACCAGGGGCAGACGACATCAGACACGATGTCGATTTGAAGCTTGGGGATCGGAGAGGTTGTAAGAGTCATAAGGGCGTCTTTCGGTGTTGGGCGGCCAAGCCACGATACCCGCGCAAGCAAAGCCACGCATCGTTGTAGTCAAGTGCCAGCAAGATTAGATTAATCGTTCACAGTAACATCAGATAAAAGAGATGGTGCTGCAGGGGACAATCAGAAACCGCTTGTGCCGCTAAAGCAGCGGGGTCCAGTAGGTAGACTGCAAGCCATGAAATCTACAAGATTAATCGACCAACCGATTGCTACCAGACCATTACGACAACTGCTAATCATTGCAATGCTGTGTACTGCTATATCTGCCTGGTCCGGGCCATTTGAAGAGGGACTGACGGCCCGTGACCGAGGTGACTTTTCAACGGCATTCAGTACCTTCAAGCAGCTAGCGACTTCCGGTGATGCCCGCAGCCAGTTCCAACTCAGCTTACTGTACTCAGGCGGCCAAGGTGCTGAGGTTGACCACAAGCAAGCGATTTATTGGTTGCGACAGGCTGCCACCCGAGGAAATACGCAAGCGCAATCAAACCTCGGTGTCGCCTTTAACCGGGGCCGTGGGGTGCCACAAAATTCCCTTAAGGCCTACGCCTGGCTGAGCATGGCAAACGCTTCAGGCGACCGTATGGCAAGCACCAATCTTGATGTCGTGGCTAGGAAGCTCACACCGTTGCAACTGGAGCAAGCAAAAGGGCTTGCCAGAAACTGCCGCCAGGGAAATTACATCCCCTGTCTCTGACTGCGGATGGCGACTCGGAATACCCGTGATCTAGGCGAGGATCCAGGGACTTTGTAAAGTAAAGTATCTGACGTCAACCGCCATAAAGACCTGGCGTTGTAGTGATAAGCCTGAACAAAATTCTGGCTCGCTTATGACAGTCGGAGCTCGTGCGATTGTCGATTTATGAGTGAGTACCTATCATGTTGAACATCAAGACCCTTATCGCTTCCGTGTTGCTTTCCAGCGTTGCTGCCGTATCCTTTGCCCAGACGCCTGCCACTACTGCGCCTGCTGCCGCACCCGCGACAACGATCAAGGCTGAGCCTGCTGCCAAAAAGACCGTTGCCAAAAAACACGCTGCCAAGAAGGCGCACAAAGTGAGTGCCGTCAGCCAGGTTGGCACCACTTCCCCTGTGACAACTGCCGCCAAATAAGCAGACTGACACCTGACAAAGGGGGACTGGGGAAACTCAGTCTCCCTTTTCTTTTGGGCCGAGGCAGCGTCAGATGCCGAGCCATAATGCATTGATTGACTTGAGCCATGTGCACCTTGAGCACCTCCATATTTCATGAAACACTTTCTGCTGACTGCTACGGCCGTAGCGATGCTGTTTGGTTGCGCCCCGCCTGCTGAAATGACGGCATCCCGTGAACCTTTACCGGTTTTTGCCGCTGGCAGCTTGCGTGAAGCAATGGCAGAGATTGCACTTGACTACAAAACTCGTACGGGCCAAAAAATCACGCTGGCCTTCGGCACCTCGGGCTTGCTGCGTGAGCGCATCGAGAAAGGCAACGCGGCGCTGGTCTTCGTGTCAGCCGACACCTAACACCCACAGCACCTGGCCACGATCGGTAGCTGGTCCGCACCTACGGTATTCGTTCCCAACAGTTTGTGCGCCCTGACCCAGGCCAATCTGAAGACGACACCGGCCACCTGGCTCGACATCCTGCTCGACCCTAAGGTGCACGTGGGCACCTCCACATCCAAGGGCGACTACGCCAGGGAAATGTTCTACAAAGCCAGGGCATCAAGCGCTGGCGCTTACGCCACACTGGACGCCAAAGCATTGAAAATCACCGGCGGTGCCGACTCGCCCATGGCACTGGCTGGTCGGCACGGCTTATGGTGTGAGCGTAAGAAACGGCGCGCCTTCGGCCGCTGCGGCGTTTGCCATAGCCTTATTGGTAGCACCCGCACAGCGCCTCAATCCAGGACACCATGGACTGCCACGGCCTGCAGCCTTGCAGAGACGAAAATCGGTCTAGACCAGCAGCTTGCGCACCGGCGCCGGCAGACCCAGCTTGGGCCATTGGTCAGCACTGAACCAGGCGCCATCGAATTGCACGACAGTGGCAGTCGTCATCGACACTTGAACCGGATGCAAATACAAATCTTTGTGAGTTAACACATGGGTAAATACGGGCAAATCCTGCAATGCCCAGAGTTGACTCGCCGGGAGGGCGGCCGCCAGCGCCTCGCGACTGTCAAACAACGCAAAGCAATACAGCCCGGCCCAGACACCCGGCGTGGGGCGTTTGCTTAACCACACGGCACCGTCTTCGGCTTGCGCCCACAGCAACCAGATGGACTGTGACGTGCGCTTGGGTTTACGGGTCTTGACCGGATAACGCTCGGGCTGTCCCTGGCGCCGTGCCACGCAAGCCAGCGTCAGCGGGCAGACTGCGCAGCGCGGTTTTTTACTGCTGCAAACAGTGGCGCCCAAATCCATCACGCCCTGGGTATAACGCGGCATAGATTGGTGCAAATCCAGCACCGGCAATAGTTTTGTGGCCTCGTCCCAAAGCTGTCGCTCATTGGCCGCCAGCGCCAAGTCAGCATCAAAGCCCAGTACGCGAGTCAGCACCCGCTTGACATTGCCGTCCAGGATGGCGACCCGCTCACTGAAACACAGGGACGCAATGGCCGCCGCCGTTGAGCGACCGATACCGGGCAAGGTTTGCAGCTGTTGCGCGGTCATGGGGAAAGCGCCTCCGTGTAACGCCATCACATCACAGGCACACGAATGCAGATTGCGCGCGCGGCTGTAGTAGCCCAGTCCACTCCACAGGCCCAGCACATCATCCAGAGGCGCGGCAGCCAGCGAGTCGACCGTGGGAAAGCGTGCCAGAAAGCGCGGAAAATAGTCGAGAACGGTCACCACCTGGGTCTGCTGCAACATGACTTCAGACAGCCAGACCCGGTACGGATCACGTGTGTTTTGCCATGGCAAGTCGTTGCGCCCATGGCTTTTTTGCCAGTTGACCACTTGGGCAGCCAGGCCCTTCAGCATGGTGCGATGACCGAACAGCGGGTTGAATGAAAGACCAAGTTGCCTCCGCGCAAACCCGCCAATATAGCACTGCGTTTTATCCCCGCGGTCAGGGTTTTTGGCAGTGTGGGCAATAAAAAGTCGAGCGCTGGCCTTGCCGTAGGGACTTGATCGGACTGGCGCAGACCCGGCAGGGCTGACCCTCGCGCCCGTAGACCATGGCGTCAACCTGAAAATGTCCGGCCTCGCCATTGGCGCTTGAAAAATCACGCAAGGTACTGCCGCCTTTGGCCACCGCCCGCGCCAACACGTCCCGGATAGCGGCGTGGAGCTTGATGGCACGTGGTCCGCTCAGGTGATCAGCCCGCAGCGTTGGCCGGATGCCCGCTATAAACAAGGCCTCGGAGGCATATATATTACCGACGCCCACCACCAGGTCACCGACCAGCAACACTTGTTTGATGGCGGTTTTACGGCGCTTCAGGCCAGCATGAAAGAGCGTGACATCAAAATCATCGGACAAAGGCTCCATGCCCAGACGCCCCAGCAGCTTGTGCGCTTGCGGGGCCTCCTCGCTGTCCACATAAACCACCGCACCAAAACGACGCGGGTCGTTGAGTCTGAGCGTGCCCTGACTGGTCACCATTTCAAAATGGTCGTGCACGCCAGCAGGCGGCAACTGACGCGCAAAAATCAGACTACCGGACATGCCTAGATGCAGCAGCAGCAAGCCCCGGTCAAAATCCAGTAACAAGTACTTGCCGCGCCGGCGTACGCCCCTGACCGTACCGCCCACCAAATCAGTAACTGGACAGCCCAAGGGCCAGCGTAACGCTTTGCCCATACGGGCTGCCAGCACTTTACCGCCGGCAATTTTGTCACCAAAACTCAAACGGGTGACTTCGACTTCAGGTAATTCAGGCATGGAATAAAAATAGAACGGACATGGATTATTATGGTCTGATGACTCGTTTGAACCGATTTCCCTTTCTTTTGGCGTTCGTTTGCGCCCTGACTGCCAACGCGCAAACGCCCGACAAAGCGCCCGCCCCACCCATCACTTCGGCGATGGATGGTGAACTCTTTTACCAACTTCTGCTGGGCGAGCTCAATGCCCGTGGCGGCGAGCCCAGTGCGGGCTTTTCGCTGATTCTGGATGCCGCACGCAAGACCAACAATGCCGTACTGTTTCAGCGGGCGGTTGATATTGCACTGCAAGCCCGCTCAGGCGATTCGGCGCTGCTGGCGGCCCGCGCCTGGCGCCAGACACTGCCCACCTCCAGAGAAGCCAACCGCTATATTTTGCAGATTTTGATTGGCCTGAACCGCATTGCGGAAACCCGGGAGCCCCTCAAGCGTGAGGTCGCCGGTACCGCCTTGATCAGCCGTTCTGCGGCCATCGCCAGCATTCCGCGTTACTTTACCCGCGCCACCAATAAAACGCTGGCGGCCAGCGTGGTCGAGCAGGCCCTGGCAGACTACGTCGCGGTCCCAGTGTTCGGCATTGCCGCCTGGACCACCATCGGGCGCATGCGCTTTGAGGCCGGTGATATACCTGGCGCACTGGACGCTGCAAGTCGTTCACAAGCGATGGACGCCACGGCAGAAGGTCCGGCCCTGCTGAGCCTGGCCATGATGGGCGCCCAGGTGCCACAAGCCGAAACTCTGGTTAAAAAATACCTTGAAGGCCGCGCAGCCACCACCATACGCATGGAATACATCCGTGTTTTGCTGGACACTCAACGTTACGCCGATGCCAACCAAGAGTTGCAGCAAATTAACACCGAGAAGCCTGACTTTCCTGATGCCTGGCTTATCCGCGGTGCGCTTGAACTGCAAAACCGCAATTACCCGGCCGCCGAGAGCGCCCTACAGCGCTATGTTGTCGTGGTCATGGCGAAACGCACGGGCACCACACTGGTACCGACCGACCAGGGACTGGTGCAGGCTTACCTATCACTGGCAGAAATTGCCGAACAAAGAAATGACCTGTCACAGGCAGAAGCCTGGCTGCAACGCATCAACAGTGCAGGCGACCTGCTGATGGCCCAGTTACGCCGGGCCACCCTGCTTGCCAAACAAGGTCGACTTGAAGAGGCGCGTCAACTGATCCGCAGCCAACCGGACCGGGCACCGGCCGACGCCCGCCTGAAATTGAACGCTGAGGTGCAATTACTGCGTGACAGCCAGCAGTTCACAACCGCCCTCGGCCTGCTGCAAAAGGCCAGCGCGCAGGACCCAAAGGACTGGGACCTGGTCTATGACATGGCCATGATTGCCGAACAAATGGACAACCTCGTTGAGATGGAGCGCCTGCTACGCAACGTCATGGCAGGCAAGCCCGATAACCCGCACGCCTACAACGCGCTGGGCTACTCGCTGGCTGATCGCAATGTGCGTCTACCCGAAGCCAAACAACTCGTTCTAAAGGCCCTGGAATTTACCCCCGATGATCCGTTCATCAACGACAGTCTGGGCTGGGTCGAGTTTCGCAGTGGCAACCTAGCCGAAGCGCAACGCATTCTTCAAGTCGCCTACGCCGCCAAGCCCGATGCCGAGATTGCCGCTCACTTGGGCGAAGTGCTGTGGGCGCTGGGGCAGCGTGACCAAGCCATTGATATCTGGAAAGAGGGCGCAAAAATAAATGCCGAAAATGGCACACTGCTTGAAACACTAAAACGCCTGCGTGTGACCTTTTGAACGACTGGCTTAAATCCGCAGGCGCCGCCCTGTTGATGGTGACGCTGATTATCACCGGCTGTGCCATCCCGCGAAGCGCCAATACCCTGAATGATGTGGAAGTTTCGGTCTGGCGGGGTCGTCTGGCGGTGCGCATTGAGCCCGAGCAGGCATTGTCCCAGGCGTTGTCTGCCGGGTTCGAGTTACTCGGCGATGCCCGTACCGGAAAACTGACCTTGTTTACGCCACTGGGCAGCACCGCAGCAGCACTCTCCTGGACGCCGCAAACGGCGATCATGCAAACCAGCAACGGCGACGTACGCTACTTTGACTCACTGGATGCCTTAATCAGCCAGACACTGGGCACCGAGATACCGGTGGCCGCGCTTTTTGCCTGGCTAGCGGGTGACCTGACGACAGTAGCCGGCTGGCAGGCTGACTTGTCACAGTACGCAGACGGCCGTATTACGGCACGCCGTAGCGCGCCCACACCGCTGACCGAACTGCGCCTGGTACTTGAAAAGTAACGCCCATGAAGTCACTCTACGACATCACCGCCCCGGCCAAGCTCAATTTGTTTTTACACATTACAGGGCGACGCAGTGATGGGTACCATTTGCTGCAGTCGGTCTTCATGCTGATCGACTGGTGCGATACCCTGCACTTTGAATCACGTCCTGATGGAAAACTAAGCCGTGAAGACCTGAGCAGCCCGTTACCGGCAGATGATCTGATTCTCCGCGCAGCCCGGGCCTTGCAGCAGGCCAGTAACTGCATTCTGGGCGCGCACATTGGCATTAAAAAAAGCATACCGGCTCAGGCTGGCATGGGTGGGGGATCCTCCGACGCAGCTTCAACTTTGCTGGCCTTGAACCGACTCTGGAAACTTGACTTATCTCTTGAGCAGCTGACCCGGATTGGCGTGCAACTCGGCGCCGATGTGCCATTTTTTCTGGCAGGACACAATGCCTGGGTCGAAGGCATTGGTGACATAATTAATCCTGTCGCTGTGCCAGCTGGGCAGTTTTTAGTACTCAAGCCGCAAGAAGGATTAGAGACGAAACTAATTTTTTCTCATCCAGACTTAAAAAGAGATACCGCAACTGCTACAATAAGTGGCTTCGCTGCAGATACTTTCGGTTTCGGCCAAAACGACTTACAGAGTGTTGCTCAGAGGCTTTGCCCCGGTGTGACCCAAGCCATTCAGTGGTTTGAGTCGCTAGGTTTAAAAGCCCGAATGACAGGCTCTGGAAGCGCGGTATTTGCACACGTGTTACAGCACACAGAATTGACAAACGTAGCAAGCGGATGTGAGATCAAGTTATGTAACAGTCTGGCGGTTCACCCTTTAGAGGGTTGGGCCACCAGCGAAAGGTTATCGGTTAGCAACTTTTAGTTGTTGACCCGTGTAGGGGAGTCGCCAAGTTGGTTAAGGCACTGGATTTTGATTCCAGCATGCGAAGGTTCGAATCCTTCTTCCCCTGCCAGTTTTTCAAGCCGTATGCACCCAACACGGGCGTGTACGAGCATAAATCTAACTCAATTCGCTGGAATATTCATGCAGGCTGCACCACCCCCTGATTTCATGGTTTTTACCGGCAATGCCAATCCTGCGATGGCAGCAGACATTGCCCGGCATTTAAATATTTCTCTCGGCTCCGCAACGGTTGGACGATTCTCGGACGGTGAAGTAACCGTCGAAATCAACCAGAACGTTCGAGCACGCGATGTCTTTGTGGTTCAGTCCACTTGCGCGCCAACCAACGAAAACCTGATGGAATTGCTCATCATGGTCGACGCCCTGAAACGCGCATCGGCTGAGCGCATCAGTGCCGTCATTCCCTATTTTGGTTATGCCCGTCAAGACCGCCGTCCGCGCTCCAGTCGGGTGCCAATCACCGCCAAGGTAGTTGCCAACATGCTGCAGGCGGTGGGCGTTGCGCGCGTCCTGACCATGGACTTGCATGCCGATCAAATCCAGGGATTTTTTGATATCCCGGTAGACAACATTTATGCCTCCCCCGTTTTGCTGGGTGACCTGCGTCAGAAAAACTACGAAGACCTGATTGTGGTGTCGCCTGATGTTGGTGGCGTGGTTCGAGCCCGGGCATTGGCAAAACAACTGCATTGTGATTTGGCCATCATTGATAAGCGTCGGCCCAAAGCCAATGTGAGCGAAGTCATGCACGTCATTGGTGAAATCGATGGCCGCAACTGCGTCATCATGGATGACATGATTGATACCGCTGGCACGCTGGTCAAGGCGGCAGAAGTGCTCAAGGAGCGCGGTGCCAAAAAAGTTTACGCCTATTGCACGCACCCAATTTTTTCGGGTCCGGCGATTGAACGCATTACCAACGGCAGTGCCTTGGATGAAGTAGTGGTGACCAACACCATCCCACTGAGCCAGGCGGCAGCGGCATGCCAAAAAATCCGTCAATTGACGGTGGCCCCCCTGATTGCAGAGACCATCCAGCGCATTGCCAAGGGTGAGTCCGTCATGAGTTTGTTTTCGGATCAGGAAAATCTTTTCTGATGTGAACAAAAGTGGCCCCGCCAGATCTCAAGACCTGGCTGAGCCTTTTAAAAATCGGAGTCACACTGGTCGCGGTGGACTCTTCCTGGAGTTAATACTATGAATTTCGTCGCTTTTGAGCGCTCAAAGCTGGGTACGGGTGCGAGCCGCCGTCTCCGCATCACCGGCCGCACGCCCGGTATCGTTTATGGTGGCGCTGTTGAGCCACTGCAAATCGAAATTGATCACAACGCGTTGTGGCATGCCCTGAAAAAAGAAGCTTTTCACGCCATGGTTTTGGACATGGAGATGGACGGAAAAACCAGCCGGGTCTTGCTGCGTGACGTGCAAATGCACCCGTTCAAGCAGTTGGTTCTGCACATCGACTTCCAGCGTGTGGATGCCACAACCCGTCTGCATATGAAGGTGCCTTTGCACTACAGTGGAGAAGAAAATTCGCCTGCTATCAAGACCGACGGTTGCATTGCCAACCACGTCGTGACTGAAATCGAAGTGCTGTGCCTGCCTGCAGACCTGCCAGAATTCATCGCCGTGGATCTGAGCAACCTGAAGAAGGGTGACTCAATCCGCCTGGCCGACGTCGTCATGCCCAAGGGCGTGTCGGTGGTTGAGCGCGGTAACCGTAACCCGGTTCTGGTCTCCGTCGTGGTGATTGCTGCGCCTGAAGCGCCAGCCACCGACGCGACTGTGGCACCTGCCGGCAAAGGTGGCAAGGGCGCTGCCAAAGCACCTGCTGCCAAAGCACCTGCCGCCAAAGCACCTGCCGCTAAGAAGAAGTAATTCTTCAAGCGTCTAGCTAACGGCCCACTTCGGTGGGCCGTTTTACGTTCTGCACTTGCCCTGATAATTTATTCATGATCAAACTTTTTGTCGGCCTCGGTAATCCCGGTCCTGAGTACGAACAGACCCGTCACAATGCCGGCTTCTGGTGGCTTGATGCCGCCGCTCAAGCACTGAAAACCAGCTTTGTCATGGACAAGAACTACCATGGGATGGTGGCGCGAACCAGCGTGGACGGCCAGTCGGTGTGGCTGCTCAAACCACAAACCTTCATGAACCTGAGTGGCAAATCGGTTTCAGCACTGGCCCGCTTCTTCAAGATTCAACCCCAAGAAGTACTGGTGGTGCATGACGAGCTGGACATCATTCCGGGCGAAGCCAAATTAAAATTGGGTGGCGGCCACGCCGGCCATAACGGGCTGCGCGACATTCACGCCCAACTGGGCAGCAGCGACTACTGGCGTCTGCGGCTGGGGGTGGGCCACCCGGGCATCAAATCGGAGGTGCTCAACTGGGTACTCAAAAAGCCCTCGCTCGATCACCGTATTGCTATCGACCAGAGCATTGACCGTGCAATCAAGGCCCTGCCGCACTTCTTGACAGGCGATATGGATAAAGCCACCATGCTGGTACACACCAGCAAACCGCCCCGACCCAAGTCGCCAAAACCGGCGCTGGAACCAGTCGCACCGCCAGCGCCAGCGGGCGAGACGTGAACCCACCGAAAGCCCTGCATGCCCAGTTGTTTCCTTATTACTCCGGTTTTAATAGCAACTTATGTCGTGTCCACGGGCGCAAGCGCTCAGGCTATTTATAAGTGTGGTGACAGCTACAGCCAACTGCCCTGCCCCGGTGGCCTGCGCATTGAGGCGGCTGACCCACGCACGGCAGTGCAAAAACTGCAGGCCGACTCGATCATCCAACGCGATGCCCGGCAGGCCGATCGGATGAAAAAGTCTCGGCTTCAACAGGAGCAAAAAGACTTGATGGCCAACACGCCGACAGTACTACGTAAACTCCCGGCTAAGAAGAACACCAAGGCCCCAGATTATTTTTCGGCACAGATGCCGGGCGAAAAAAAGAATTAAGGCGCAGCCCTATGCTTGCTTTCCTGCTGCAGGCGCCGGTACTTTTGCCACAGAGTTTCCTGGTCTTCGATAAATGCCGGATTAATCGGGATACATGCCACCGGGCAGACCTGAACACACTGAGGCTCATCAAAATGGCCAACGCATTCGGTACATTTATGGGGATCGATCTCATAGATTTCCAGCCCCATATAAATCGCCTCGTTCGGGCATTCAGGCTCGCACACATCGCAATTGATGCACTCATCGGTGATGATCAACGCCATGACTTACCATCCACTGAACTGTCAAAAGTATTAAAACTACACATGTTGCTAATTATCGACGCTATGACCCCTGCAGACACAAACACCCTGCTGGCAACAGGCCCAACTGACACCAATGCCAGCATCGTCGCCCATGGGCCTGTTTCTTTTTAAACGTTTTTTAACGCTGCTGGCCACCTTGCTGGGGGCTTCTGTGGTCGTGTTCGTAGTGCTGGAAATCCTGCCGGGCAATGCCGCCCAAATACTGATGGGCCCCGACGCAACGCCCGAAGTCGTGCAAGCCATGCGCATTCAGCTGGGCCTAGATCAGCCTGCGCTGGCGCGTTATGGACAATGGCTTAACGGCCTTCGGTTGGGCGACTGGGGACTCAGCAGCGCCTACGGCACACCAGTGCGCGAACTGGTGTTTGAGCGCTTGACGGTCACAGTACCACTGGCCTTGATGGCCATGGGGCTGACCACTGTCATCGCACTGGTGGTCGGCATCTATGCGGCCTCACGCCACAACCGCCTGGGCGATGTGGGCCTGATGGGACTGGCACAACTTGGCATTGCGGTACCTAACTTTTGGTTTGCCATTTTGCTGATTTTGCTGTTTTCGGTAAAGCTACAGTGGTTCTCGGCCGGAGGCTTTCCGGGCTGGGGGGAAGACTCGGTAGAAAGTTTTAAATCCCTGCTGCTGCCCGCTTTGTCGCTGACCGTGGTGCAAGCGGCAATTCTGGCGCGTATCACGCGCTCAGCAGTGCTTGATGTCATGCGGGAAGACTTTGTTCGCACCGCCCGGGCCAAGGGCCTGTCACAACGCGCCACGCTGTGGGGCCATGTGCTGCGCAATGCCCTGATTCCGGTGGTGACCGTCATGGGCCTGCAATTTGCCAACCTGCTGGCTGGCACCATCGTGGTGGAAAACGTCTTTTACCTGCCGGGACTGGGGCGGCTGATCTTCCAGTCGATCTCGAACCGGGATTTGATTGTGGTGCGCAACTGCGTGCTGCTGCTGGCAGCCATGGTGATCGTGGTCAACTTTGTAGTTGACATCTTATACGCCGTAATTGACCCCCGCGTCAAGGCCAGCGACTTATGAGCCGACTGTCACGGGCGCTGGCGCACCGCAGCTTTTTGGTTGGCGCACTACTGACACTGCTGGTTCTGCTGGCGGCCGCGGTGTCGTTGGTCTGGACCCCGGGGTCGCCATATGAAATTAACTTGGCGGACAAGCTACAACCGCCCACAGGTCAACACTGGCTGGGCACCGACCCCTTTGGTCGTGACATCCTGTCGTTGCTGCTGGTAGGGGCCCGCAACTCGATTCTGGTGGGCGTGGTGGCGGTCAGTATTGGCTTGACTGTCGGCACCGCGCTGGGCCTGCTGGCAGCCGCACGACGCGGCTGGCTAGAAGAGTTGATCATGCGGCTGGCCGACTTCACCTTTGCCTTCCCCGCCATTTTGGCCGCCATCATGATGACCGCGGTGTGGGGAGCCGGCATCGTCAACGCCATTGTCGCCATTGCCATCTACAACATCCCCACCTTTGCCCGCATCACCCGCGCTGGGGCCACTACAGTCTGGGCGCGGGAGTTTGTGCTGGCCGCACGCGCCTGCGGCAAGGGGCCGTGGCGCATCACCATCGACCATGTCCTGCCCAACATCCTGTCCCTACTGATCGTGCAGACCACCATCCAATTTGCACTGGCGATCCTGGCAGAAGCCGCACTGTCCTACCTGGGGCTGGGCACCCAGCCCCCACAACCTTCCTGGGGCCGCATGCTGGCCGAAGCCCAGACCCTGCTGTTCCAGGCTCCTTTGCTGGCGGTCTTTCCGGGCCTGGCGATTGCCATGGCGGTGCTCGGCCTGAACCTGCTGGGCGACGGCTTGCGCGACCTGATGGACCCCCGACTGGCCCGAAAGCGATAAATGCCTCTGCTTGAAGTGGGTGACTTATCTGTACGCCTGTCGACTCCGCGCGGCCCGGCCGAGGCGGTACGCGGTGTGAGTTTTGACTTGCAGCGCGGCGAGACGCTGGGCCTGATCGGCGAATCCGGTTGTGGCAAGTCTCTCACCGCCCTGTCCCTGATGGGTCTGCTGCCGGACAGTGCGCAGGTGACCGGCAGCATCCGCTTTGACGGCCAGCAACTGGTCGGCATGAACGACGCCGGTCTGCGCAAGTTACGGGGTAACCGCATTGGCATGATTTTTCAGGAGCCCATGACGGCGCTGAATCCGGTCCACAGCATCGGGCAGCAGGTGGCAGAGCCCCTGCGACTGCACCGCCAGGCCTCAGCGGCGGAGGCCCGCCAGCAGGCAATTGCCCTGCTGGACCGGGTCGGCATTGCTGATGCAAGGCAGCGCTTTGATGCCTACCCGCACCAGTTTTCTGGCGGCCAGCGCCAGCGTATCACCATCGCCATGGCGCTGGCCTGCGGACCCGACCTGCTGATTGCCGACGAACCCACCACCGCGCTCGACGTCACGATTCAGGGTCAGATTCTGGATCTGCTCAGTGATCTAGTGCAAGAGCGCGGCATGGCACTGTTGCTGATCTCGCACGACCTGGGAGTGATTGCGCAAAATGTGGCGCGTATGCTGGTCATGTACGGTGGCACGGTGGTCGAGAGCGGGCCGACGCCGGCGGTGTTCCATCAGCTGGCACACCCTTACACCCGGGGCCTGTTCGGGGCGCGACCACAACTCGGGGCGCGGCATGGCAGCCGCCTGAATACCATCAACGGCACGGTGCCCGAGTTGCTTGACTTGCCTGCGGGTTGTCCGTTTTTTGAACGCTGTCCACTGGCGATTTCCGAGTGTGCCAGCACCCGCCCGGCACCACGCTCCTTGGGACCGGCGCACCAGGCGAGTTGCCTGCGCCTTGATACGGCCACGGCCGACCCGCCGCCATGAACAGCCCTCTTTTACAAGTTGACGAACTGACCCGGGTCTACACTCTGCCGCGCGAACGCCTTTGGCGTACCGCCGCAGTGGTGCACGCTTTGCGCGGCATCAGCCTGCGTATGACGGCAGGCAAAAATCTGGGTGTGGTGGGTGAATCCGGGTC
>JBLHZH010000013.1:0-15666 GCA_047629695.1 Rhodoferax sp. | reverse complement strand
CGTGCGGTCGGGCCGTAGATGGTGACCGGCAGGTCGGTCAACAGGGCGAAATGGCGGCCATCGGTGGTGGCGGTGCTGGCCAGTCGTTCAGGTGTCTGGCCCGTGATCTTGTGATGCGCCTCAGCCAGTATTTTCATGGCGGGGACGTCCAGGTCGTACTCGCAACCCGGCGAAAAATGACCGCGAGAGGTAATCTCGACGGTCAGCTCGGCGTTGACCCGTGCCGCCGCAGCACGAATGCGCTGAGTCACATCGCGCGTCGCGTCTTCGGCCGTGACACCGGGGAAAAAACTGAAGCGGATACCGAGCGTACAGGTGCAGGGCACCGAAGAATTCCACTCGCCGCCCTCGATGCGGCCGAGGTTGAAGTTGAGCGGGTGCTCGCTGTCCTTGAACAGCGGGTGTCGCCGCTCGGGTTCATTCCACTCGGCTTCAAGCAGCTTCAAGTCGGCCATGATGGCGATACCGGCCTCGATCGGATTGATGCCTTTGTGCATATAGGCCACATGCGCCGGCCGCCCGGTGATCTCAATAAATAGCCAGCAGACGCCGACCTGGGCGCTCATCAATGTTTCACCGAAAGGCTCGGGAATGATGACGGCATCAAAGTCGGTGAGTCGAGCCTTACCCAAGGCATTCTGCAGCGCGTGTACTGTCGCCAGCGTGCCATTGCCGGTATCTTCTTCATCCAGAACCGCGTTAAAACCGACAATACCGGCGGGTTGCACGCCCAGTTCGCGCAGCGCCTCAAAGGCCATCAGCGCGCAGACCAGGCCACTTTTCATGTCACCAGAGCCTCGGCCATGCAGCCAGCCATCCTTAACCCAAGGAGAGTAGGGCGGCTGTTTCCAGAGGGCTTCCGGTCCGGTCGGCACCACATCCATATGCCCGTTGAACAGCACCGAGCGTCCTCCCTGGGTGCGCGGCAGGTGGCGAGCCAGCAAGTTAAAGCGGCCATTGTCAGGGTTGCAGGGGCAGCTGAACATTGGCATGTCTTGCAGCAGCGTGCTGTCGAGCACAATACGCTCGGGGAGCAGCCCCATCTGGACTAACTGCTGCTCAAAAAATTCCGCAGCCGGCTGCTCTGTGCCCGATTGACTGGGTGCGGCAACAAAGTCGCTCAGGATTTGGGTCATACGCGGCATCAGTTGCTCAATGGCTAATGTGATACGGGTCGGGGTGCAAAGTAGGCAAGAGTTCATAGATTCCTAATTAGAAGTTGACGGTATCAATACCCCAGACATCTGTCAATTCCGTGTTGTACAGGCTGCCCGCAAAGCAGCCGAATCATGTTGTCAGTTATTTGCCGGGCAATCGTGCCCTCCGACGCGGTGGAAGCCATGTGCGGTGTAATCAAAATTTTGGGGTGGCGCCACAAGGTGTCGCCAGATGCCAGCGGCTCCGTCTCAAAGACGTCAAGTACCGCGCCGCGCAACTGATCTTGCGCCAGTGCTGAAACCAGGTCAGCGATGACGACATGCTCGCCACGACCTGCGTTGATGAATGCCGCGCCAGGTTTCATTCGGTTGAAAAACTGACGGTCACATAAGCCCCGAGTGGCTGCGGTGAGCGGTAACAGACAGACCACCATGTCCAGCGCTTGCAGGAAGTTCGTGAGTCCCGTCTCCCCTGAATAGGCGGCTATATTGTCAAGGGTGTGGGGTGTGCGTGACCAGCCGCTGACGGTAAATCCGAAGTCTCGCAGGCACAGTGCGGTTTGCCGGCCCATTAAGCCCATGCCCAAAACGCCAACTTGAAAATCACGGGCCGGGGTTTGTGCCGGGACACGCCATTGGCCTCGGGCCTGCTGCGCCAACATCTGATCAAATCCACGGTGGTAATACAGTGCTGCCCACAAGGTGTACTCGGCCATGCCACGGGCCTGTTCATCGTCCACGATACGGGTAATTGGCACAGCGGGCGGCAAGTCCGCACAGCGTTGAATATGTTCTGTCCCGGCGCTGATGGAGGCAATCAGTTTTAACCGGGGCAGTGTGCCTAGCAAATTGGCTGGCGGATGCCAGGCCGCCACGGCCACGACATCCTTCGCGTTAAAGGGCTCAGGCCACAATTTGACCTGCAGGTCGGGCAGGTGAATCAAGGCTTCGGCGGCCAGTCTGGCGGTGAGTGTGTGCAGATCGTCGGTCGCACTGCAGACCAGAAGGGTTGGCATGTGTAAATTTGAAACTCAGATTGTGGCGGCTGGCACCTCAGTGGTGATGCCCATGAACTTGCGTACGCGCAGCAAAACATCATCCGGGTTTGCGGCGTTGCGCAGCACCTCGGGTGACACATCCAGCTGCAAATGCCCGTTTTCCATAAACACCACGCGGTCTGAAATATTAAGCGCAAAGTCCATCTCGTGGGTCACGATCAGCATCGTCATGCCATCCTTTGCTAGATTTTGAATCACTTTCAGGACGTCGCCCACCAGCTCAGGGTCTAGCGCCGATGTCGGCTCATCAAACAGCATGATATCGGGCTGCAGTGCCAGCGCACGGGCTATGGCGACGCGCTGCTGCTGTCCACCCGAGAGCTGATGCGGGTACTTGTGGGCATGGGCCAGCAAGCCGACTTTGTCCAGCAGGCCCAAGGCGACATTGCGGGTGCCTGCAGACTCGGACAGGCCGTGGTATTTGGGCGCCATCATGATGTTGTCGAGCACGGTCAGATGCGGAAACAGGTTGAAATTTTGAAATACCATGCCAATGCGGCGTACGCCACGGCGTATACGTCTGTCGTCCGGATTGTCCCCGGCGTTGATGTAAGTCTCGCCAAACAAAATAATCTCACCGCTATTGACGGCTTCAAGCGCATTGATGGTGCGAATCAGGGAGGTCTTGCCGGAACCGGAGGGCCCGATCAAACTCACCACATCACCTGCGGCCACATTCAATGCGATGCCGTCGAGCACCGTGTGCTTGCCGTAGCGCTTGGTGATGTTGTGCAACTCAAGCGCCAGCGGAGCGCCGCTGCTGGTGTTGGCTGTTTTGTCTGCCGCCACCGGATTCAGGTCGGCCCGCAAAAGTGCACAGGCATTTTCATCCAGGGTATGGGGTTGCCGGTGTTGTAAATTTAGTTGTCGCTCCAGCCACTGAAATGCAAGGCTAAAAACAGAGACGATCAGCACGTAATACACGGCAACCGCCAGCAGGGTTTCCATCACCAGAAAGTTCTGGCTGTAGAGGCGTTGGCCGGTCATCATTAACTCAGGCAAGGAAATGACAGACACCAGCGAAGTGAGCTTAATGACCGTGACGTATTCGTTGACCAGCGTTGGCAGTGCAATTCGAAAGGCTTGTGGCATCACAATGCGGGTCTGAATACCCAAAAATACCATGCCCAGCGCACGGCCGGCCTCACGCTGGCCCTTGGACACCGAGATCAAACCACCTCGGTGAATCTCAGCCATATAGGCAGTCTCGGTGAGTACCAACGAGACCAGACCCGCAATAAACGGGATGGACAGCAGGCCCCTGCTGGCCGGAAAAATCTGAGGTAAATTGTAGACAAATACCAGCAGCACCAGCAGCGGAACGCTGCGAAAAAACCAGATGTAGACCTTGGAAATGCCCCGCAGCACGATCATGCCGGACAACTGGGCGCTGGCTACAAAAAAGCCCAGCACCAAAGAGATGCACCACGATAGTGCACCCAGTTGCACGACCGTTAAGACGGCACGCCAAAATAGGCCCATGGTGAACAGAGAGAAAAAATAGGGCCAGTTCAATTCCATAGAAATAGTCGACGTCTCAGGTTAAGTTCGTTTGCTCCGAGTGGAGGGCTTACTTGGCAGCGACGGGTGTCAGGTCGTACTTTTTGATCAGTGCGTCATATTCCCCTGTCTTGCGAATAGCGGCCATGGCCTTTTCAAATTGCTTAACCAGAACGGTGTTGCCTTTTTTGACCAGGATGCCAAAGGTTTGCGGATAAATCTGGCCTGGTGAGCTGACGATGATGCGGCCCTGACTTTTTTCAGCAAAAGCTTTTGCTGCCGCAGCCACTTCAATTTGTGCGTCTATGTTGCGCGACATCAAGGCCTGCGACACCTCGGGTGCCGTGGGGTACTCGTTAACCGTAATGGGTGCTTTTCCGGTGGCAACGCAGTGCTCAACCGACAGGGTTTTCAGCAATTTAACCCAGCTGGAGCCGGCTTGCAGGCCGACCTTGGCACCGCACAAGTCATTTTCGGTTTTTGGCTTGAGGGTACTGTCTTTGGCGACCATGATGAGCGCCCCAGTGCTGGCATAGGGAATGACATCGGCTACGGCGGAGCGCTCTGCCGTGATGTAAAGACCGGAGATCACGGTGTCATGCTGGCCTCCGCCCAGACCCAGCACCAGGTTGGCAAATTTGGTGTCTGTCAATACGGGTTTGAGTTTCATTTCGCGTGCCAGCATGGCTGTCAATTCAGGGTCAAAACCCACGATCTTGTCCCCGTCATACGACTCAAATGGAGGATAAGAAACTTCCATGGCCACCTTGAGTGTTCCGGGAACGGCCGTCTGAGCCTGTGCTTGAAGGGCCGTGCCCAAAAGCAGCGTGCACAGGCTCAAGCCAAAACTTGTTTTGCGTTTGTGTGTCAATGTTAAGTTCATGAAAGGTCCTGAAAAGTTGAATAGAGTGTGCTACACCACCTATCCTGCAAGACCCGTGCCAAATTTTCAGGGCCTCCTCAAGCTGCGCTCTTTGCGAATCTAGCCATCGCGATGGAACATTACTTGCTTAATTTATATATAACAAAATTTATTCACACCACAGGAGCCATCATGGCCTTTAACAAAACACAGTTGGATGCCCTGCGTTCTAAATACAGTGGCACCGCCGCCGACATGCACGACCCGCGTTTTGCCAAGGTGGCGGCAGCCATCTTTTCTGAAGGTGGTACGCGTGCTGCCCCCTACGCCGGGGTTGCCTCCTTGCTTGGCGCACCGCTGCGCTCCGTTGATAGCAAAAAACCGGACTTTGGTGATCTTCAGGTCGCCTTGATGGGCATTCCCATGGATTTGGGCGCCAGCAACCGGCCGGGTGCCCGCTTTGGACCCCGAGCGCTCAGAAATATAGAGCGCATTGGGCCCTATAACCATGTGCTTGAATGTGCGCCCGTGCATACCCTGCGCGTGGCCGATGTGGGCGATGTGCCGTTTCGCAGTCGCTATAGCCTGCCCATGAGTATTGAAGATATCGAGGCCTGGTACCACCAGGTCATCGAACAGGGCGTGATGCCCTTGTCGGTGGGCGGCGACCACTCGGTGACCTACCCTATTCTCAAGGCCGTGGGGCGTCAACAGCCGGTTGGCATGATTCACATTGACGCCCATTGCGACACTGGCGGTGAATTTGACCAGACACGTTTTCACCATGGTGGGCCATTTCGTCTGGCGGTTCTGGACGGGGTGCTGGACCCCACGCGTTGCATCCAGATTGGCATTCGCGGGTCGTCGGAGTACCTTTGGGAGTTCTCCAAAGACTCAGGTATGACCGTGGTCTATGCAGAAGACGTCTCCCGTCTTGGAACGGCAGAAATTGTGCGTATGGCGCGCGAGGTTGTTGGAGATGGACCGGTCTATTTAACTTTTGATGTCGACGGTTTGGACCCTGCCTTTGCGCCTGGCACCGGCACGCCAGAAATCGGTGGCCTGACGACGCGTGAAGTGCTGGAGATATTTCACGGTTTGAAGGGCTTAAATATTTGTGGCGGTGACGTCGTGGAAGTCGCCCCCCAATACGACACGACAACCAACACCGCCCAGGCGGGGGCGCAAATGTTGTTCGAGATGTTGAGTCTGATGGCATTCAGCCCAAGTCTCAAGCCCTAGAAACTTTACCCATACCCAAGGAACTCCTGTGACCGATAAAAAATTTCACCCCATTACCGGCTCCGTGATGCCCCGCTTTGCCGGTATTGCCACCCTGATGCGATTGCCCCTGGTGGCCATGGATGACCCGATATTCCAGGAGGTCGATATCGGTCTGGTGGGCGTCCCTTGGGATGGCGGCACGACCAACCGACCTGGTGCACGTCACGGTCCGCGTCAGGTCCGCGATATCTCGACCATGGTGCGCAATGTCAACCGGGCCAGCGGCATCAAACCGTTCTCTATTTGTAACTGTGCCGACCTCGGTGATGCGCCGGTCAATCCGGTGGATCTGATGGATTCACTGGCGCGCATTGAGGCGTTTTTCGATAAACTCCATGCGGCCAAAATTGCCCCACTGTCCATTGGCGGTGATCATCTGGTCAGTCTGCCCATCCTGCGGTCCTTGGCCAAGGACGGTCCGGTGGGCATGGTGCATTTTGATGCCCATACCGACACCTGGGATCGCTACTTTGGCGACTTCAAGTACACCCATGGCACGCCGTTTCGTCGGGCGATCGAAGAAGGGGTACTTGACCCCAAGCGAACTGTGCAAATTGGTATTCGCGGTGCGCTTTACAACGACGCAGAAGACACCTGGGGGCAGGAGCAGGGGATTCGGGTGATTGATATTGAAGAATTTCATCGCATGGGAATAGACGCTGTAATTGCCGAGGCACGGCGGGTGGTGGGCGATGGGGCCACCTATGTGAGCTTTGATGTGGATGCGCTGGACCCGGTTTACGCGCCCGGAACCGGGACGCCAGAGATTGGCGGTCTGACAACGCTGGAAGCCCAGCGCCTGGTGCGCGGTTTGCAAGGGCTTAACCTGATTGGCGGTGACGTGGTGGAAGTTTCTCCGCCGTTTGACCCCAGTGGCAATACGGCGCTGGTGGCAGCCACCCTGGCATTTGAAATACTGTGTGTGCTGGCAGACAGCATAAGCCGGCAAAAAGGATAAGCCTGAAGGGACGTTACTTGAGCCTCACAAAGACATCAGCTATTACTCGGTAACTTCTCGCTTCATACTATTTTTCAGGCAAGCAGGCGATTTCGGGAACGGCTGGGGTCCATCTGCGCTAGTAAATAACGACGGATCAGCGCAATTCCCTTCCCGGTTTGGATATGCCCCCCTTTCAGGTCATGTTGTACATCTTCAACTTATTCCCAACATTAAAAATTAAATACAAATTTTTTATTTTTGACGCAGCTTAAAAATTTTTTTGATTGATTTGCGTTGTTTCTTTGAATTTAAACAAATAGAATGATTTTTTGATCAAATGTAAGGGGTAGAAAAATAGCTGCTACGTCAACAGCAAAGGTTGTAACGTCCAATCGGTGGGCATACAACGCACGCGGACGGTATTATGCTGCCGTTCCACCGAGCTGAAATCATGAGTTCCATAGCCCGTTTGTCTGATCATGTGCGCCGGTTAGGCCAGTCATTCCGGTTCAAGCTCAAGATGGTGATGCTGCTGCCGCTGTTGGTCACATGGGCCGCTGTTTTTTATACGACCACGGTGATGCTAGAGCGTCAGCAAGATTTTGTCGGCCAACAGCAAGTATCCGCAGCAAGACTATATGCTGATGAGATCAACGAAAACATCAAGGACCGACTGGCCGTCTTGGAGTCGGTTGCCAGCGACCTGAACGACGCACAGGTGAGTAGCGCCAACGCCGCGGCGGACATCCTGACCCAGCGTCCCGCGCTTAAGCCCTTGTTTCCTGCTGGTGTCGTGATTTACGACCGGGCGGGAACGGCCTTGGGGGACTACCCTTTGGTGCCGGGCCGTGCGGGTAATAATTTCGCGGATCGCGACTACCTGCAACGTTTGTATGCGACCGGTAAGTCCACCGTCAGCCAGACTTTTAAGGGGCTCCGCAAAAACATGCAGATCGCCATGTGCGCGCCCATTACGGGTGCCGACCAGCAAGTCAGAGGCGCACTGTGCGGACTCACCGACATGCAAAAACCCAACTTTTTGGGCCGCCTCACGGATCCCCAGTTCATGGGCAACAATGAGTTCTTTCTGCTCTCTCCCGCAGACTACACCATCATTGCATCCACCGACACTAGTCGCGTCATGTCGAAACTGCCAGACACTCGTTTGGTGCAGCAGTTGCTGGCGGGTAGCCGCAAAGCCCTGGTGGCAAGCAACACCGCGGGCGAAAAGAAACTGTACGCCAATGCTCCTGTGAAGAGCACGGGTTGGGTGCTGGTGCTTGCCCTGCACACCGACATTGCCTTCGCCCCCATCCGGACCACTCAACGCGAGCTCATCACAGCGGCGTTGGTAACCTCGCTGCTGGTCGTGCTGCTATCGATATTTTTGGCCCGGCGTATGCTGCAGCCCCTGCAGAAAGCGGGGGAAAAGATGAATGCGATGTCCAGTGGCCTGCAGGAACTGCAGAGCGTGGAGGAAAAGGGTGACACCGAAATTCGCACGCTATTGATCAGTTTTAATCGTCTGAGCGACTGCATGTCCAGCCAGCAAGCCCAGCTAGAAATCGAGCGTAATGCCTTGTTGCTTGCCCAAGACGACCTGAGCCAACTCAATCGGGCGCTTGAAGCCAAGGTGGCGGCTCGGCTGGAGGATATCAGCAAGCTGAACACGCTGCTCAAAGAGGTGGTGGACTGCCTGCCGCTGGGCATCACTGTGTACGATCAAACCGGACGCGTGGTACTGCGCAACAACATGCTGTCCGTGCTGCTGAATTTGCCACCGGCACTGACCGACAAGGCGGAGCTGTACTTGGCTGACATCGTGCGCCACAACCATGCGCAGGGCGCTTATCAAGAATCCGCTTTCATGACGAATGACAAGGGCGTCGACCCGGACCCCTCTTACGAGACGGTACTGGCTTATTTTCTGGACGCCTTGACCCTACGCTTAACGCTTGAATTTGAGATATTACGCAGCGATGGCGGCAGCCATGACGTGCGCGTCCTGCCGCTGATTAATGGCTGGACCCTGGCGACCTACAACGACACCACGCGGCATAAACTGGCAACGCGTGCCATTCAAGAAGGCAAAGCACTGGCCGAGGCGGCAGCCCGGGCCAAAAGCGACTTCATTGCCAACATGAGCCACGAAATTCGCACCCCCATGAATGCGATTCTGGGTCTGAGCTACCTGCTGCAACAAGCCCCGCTGCCGGACGAAGCCCAGCAGATGGTGGGCAAGATTCGCGGCGCGGGGCGTTTATTGCTGAACAATCTAAACGACGTGCTCGATTTTGCAAAGATCGAGTCCGGCAAGCTCGAAATTCAGGTCACGCCCTTTCATCTGGAAGATGTGCTGAATAATCTGGCCACCATCATGTCGGCCAATGCGCAGAGCAAGGATCTGGAATTGATCATTGCAGGCGTGCCCCGGGGGGCCCGCCAACTGTCAGGAGATTCGCTGCGGCTGGAGCAGGTGCTCATTAACCTGACCGGCAACGCCATCAAGTTCACCGAGCACGGCTACGTCGCGGTGAATATCCGCAAGGAGCAGGAAAACGCCGAGACCCTTACGCTGCGATTTGCCGTGCGCGATTCCGGCATTGGCATTGCGTTGGACAAACAGAAGCTGATATTTGCCGAATTTTCTCAGGCAGATGGGTCGACCAGTCGCCAATACGGCGGCACCGGCCTGGGCCTGGCCATCAGCCAGCGTTTGGTGGCCGCCATGGGCGGTGAACTGCAAGTGACGAGTGTGCCCGGTGAAGGCAGTGAGTTCTGGTTTAGTCTGTGCTTCCAGCACAGCCCGGACATCTGGCTGGCAGCACCCGAACTGGCTAACTTACAGGTGCTTATTGCGGATGACAACGAGATGTCGCGCGAGGCCTTGACGGCGATCACGCAAGATTTGGGCTGGCGTGCCGCCGCGCTGATCTCGGGCGATGAGTTGCTGGCGCGCGTAGAGATGCAACGCCAGCGTAATGAGATCCCGGCCGTGTTGCTGGTGGACTACAAAATGCCCGGCAAGAATGGTCTGGAAGTCGCGCATGCGGTGCGCCATAATCTGCACAACCATTCGGACGCCATTGTGTTGCTGGTTACGGCCTATAACAACAAAGAGCTGCAAAGTCATCCTAATGCGCGCCTGGTGGATGCCATTCTGAGCAAACCAGTCACCAGTTCGGCCCTTTACGATGCCGTGGCGCGCACCCTGCGCGCGCGCCAAGGCGGAGCGGCGCCGACACGGCAGGCGCAACCCCTGCGTTTGCAGGGCCTGCGCCTGCTGGTGGTGGATGACAGTGAAATTAACTGCGAAGTGGCACAGAGTATCTTCCAGGGCGAAGGCGCCCAGGTGAGTCTGGCTGCGGATGGACAGCAGGCACTGGACTGGTTGACGACGCATGGCAATACAGTCGACATTGTACTGATGGATGTGCAGATGCCGGTCATGAACGGCTACGAAGCCACGCGCCAGATTCGTCAAATACCCGCATTGATCGACTTGCCGGTAGTGGCGCTGACGGCCGGCGCCTTTATGGAGCAGCAGGAGATGGCGCGCCAGTCGGGCATGACCAGCTTTATTGCTAAACCCTTTGATGTCGCTAAGGCGATCGCGCTGATATTGAAGTTGACCGGTCATGCGCCGGTTGCCACCGCTATAACGCCCGAAGCTGCTGACTTGCCGTCCACGGGTACGGCAGAGGACCTGCCCGGCCTCGCGGTCGCGAAGGCGTTGTTGATCTGGCGTGAAGTCGCGCATTACCAAAAGTTCTTACGCAAATTTGCCGATGAAAACGACAACGTTGTGTGCCATTTGCGCGAGGCCACCTCGTCTGCGGCCCAGGAGATCATTCACAAACTCAGAGGTGCCGCTGCCAATCTGGGGCTCGATGAGGTGGCCGCGACAGCACAGACACTGGAGCAGTTACTGAAACAAAACGAGGACCCGAAGCCCGCCCTGACTGACCTACAAAAGGCTATGACCACGGCACTCGACTCGATCGCGCGCTACGCACCCCCAGTGCCGACCTTGCTGGACACAAACCACGACAACACCGAGGCCAGGCCCTGGCTGCCACGCCTGTTGGTCGCCTGGCAAAGCGACAGTTCCTCGGCGGTCGCAGAGGTGCTGGCGGACATGGCGCCGGTCTTGTCGGCACCGAGCCGTGGGTTGCTGCAAGCAGCCCTGGATAACTACGATTTTAAGGCTGGCGCAGCTGCTACCGAGGTACTGATACAGACCCTGTCAGACCGCAAAGAGGAGACATGATGACAAAGCAACTGATTTTGATCGTTGACGATGAGCCTGTGAATCTGGCCGCGATGGACGCCACCCTGCGTGACAAGCACAAGCTGGTGTTTGCCCGCAACGGCACGGCTGCCATTGCCGCCTGCCTGAAGCATGCACCTGCGTTGATCCTGCTGGACATTGAGATGCCGGACATGGATGGCTACGCGGTCTGTCGCCAACTCAAGGCCGACCCCCGCACAGAATCCATCCCGGTGATCTTCATCACCAGCAAGACAGAAGTGGGTGATGAAGCCGAGGGTTTCATGGCCGGCGGGGTTGACTACATTGTCAAGCCCTTTTCCCGCGATATTCTGAGGGCGCGCGTGCAAACCCATCTGAGTCTGGTACAGCTCAGTCAGCTCCAGCGTAGCCACCGCGATGCCATCCACATGCTGGGCAATGCCGGTCACTTCAATGACACCGACACGGGCGTACATATCTGGCGCATGGCGGCCTATGCGCGCCTGCTGGCCTGTGCCTACGGCCTGCCCGAAGACCTATGTGCCCTGATTGAACTGGCAGCGCCTATGCATGACACCGGAAAAATCGGTATCAGTCACGCGATCTTGAAAAAGCAGGGTAGGCTCAATGCTCAGGAGTGGGTTGAAATGAAGACCCACTCACGCATTGGCTACAACATTCTGTCTGCCAGCCAAGCGCCGGTTTTTACTTTGGCCGCCGAGATTGCCCTGTACCACCATGAGCGCTGGGACGGCAGCGGCTACCCGGAAGGCCTGGCAGGGGAGGCTATTCCGGTGTCGGCACGGGTGGTGGCCGTGGTCGATGTGTTTGATGCACTGACCATGAAGCGTCCTTACAAGGAGGCTTGGCCCATGGACCAGGTGCTGGCCACGATACGCGAGAGTGTCGGGACACATTTCGAACCGGCCATGATCGAAGCCTTTGAGTCGATGTTGCCGCAGATGATTGCCCTGAAGGCAGACTGGGATAATGCCGAGCGTGAAGAAATGACTCTCTTTCAATTGATCTACGTGAGTACCCTGGTCACAGACAACTTGGAAGTGCTGCCCGCGATCCTTGATTTGTCGGTACGAAACAACAAACAAAGAGATATCACCGGCATGTTACTGTACGACGGTAGCAACATTGTGCAGGTGCTTGAAGGAAAAAAAAGCGCAGTGATGGACACTTTTCGGGCCATTCAGTCGGACACACGCCATCACGGGATTTTTGTCCTTGTAGAACAAACAATTGTCGAACGGCAGTTCGCTTCTTGGAGCATGGCAGCCAGGCCACTGGGGTCGGTTGATTTAGAGAAGCGGCCATCGGCGGATCTTATTTTCAAAAATCATGAGAACGAAATCGCCTTGCGGGTTCGGCAGGCTAACGCGCTCAGTATTTTTAAATCGTTTGCTGACCAAAATATGAGTCACATTATGGATTGATTCGTTCATCATCTAATCGCTCCTGTGCTGTGTCAATTTATTTTTATCCTGTGAATTAAACCAAGCTTCAAATTCAAATAATCGTCGTAGCGTGTCCCACAGTAGGGCTTGGCATGCCGAGACTTCGGCTGTGGGTTGCTCGATCAAGGTCAGTAGCGGGACGTCGTCGATACATGCCGGTGCACGCAGAAAAGGCCAGTTAGAGGCCTAGACCAGAGACTCGGGTGTGCAGGCCTGCAGCAGGACCTGAACATAGGGCCAGGCATCGAGGTCTGGATAGGGCAGCACCGAGCATTTACAATTGCCGACAGCTTGACGCAGGCGTGCCCGGTGTCGGCGATGGCCAGCAGGGCCGCAAACCCAGCTTGACCGACGCCCGCGTACGGGTCCGGACGGCCACAGTGAGCAAACAACACGCAGGTACCCCAGTCTTGCAACATCGGCTTCAATGCCACTAGTTCGTTGGCCTGCAACTGCAGTTGGGCCCACATGCCCAGATAGCGCCGGCGTTCCAGCAACGGTTAGATACCGCGGTGAAAGTCAACGCCAAGCAAGGCTACGCTGAAGGCGACACCCATCACGCCGGCAGCCAGCAGGTCTTGCAGTTCTGCGCAGCTGGCGTCGTTGCGGACCACGGCCACGCCTTTGTAACGACCACCGCCTTGCGCCATGCATCCTGCAGGCAGTGTGGTTGTCCAGGCCCTACCCCGAGTTGGGTCCGACGATGAGGACGTGCGCCACACCGTGTGCTTCCAGCACCTGGCTCAAGTTATTGATTGTGCCGGTCTCGCCGTCGGAAGGTTGGTAGCAAGCATCTTCGGCATAGGAAAACCTTCTGGGATCAAAGACATGCACAGGGCAGTCTATTTTTTGTGATGTGGCAAGGGGTATGAAGTTGACGAAATCAAGGGGAAAAAAAGTTCAGTACAAAGCAGGCGCTACCAGTATTTGCCGACGTCGTGGCTCGGAGTAGAACAAAGTGTATTGCCCTCATGACAGGGTCAACAGGCTGGATAGCGTCCAGAATCCTGTCTAATCTTCCAGGAGTTTATTTTGAAAATTTGTATTTTGGGCGCCGGTGCCTTGGGCCGTGCCTTGGGTGGCGTGCTGACCGAGGCCGGTAACGAGGTCTGGCTCATTAACCGCAACGCTGATCAGATCAACGCCATGAACGCGCGTGGTTTGATTTTGCGTGATGGCGGCGTAGACCGCACGGTGGTGGTGCGTGCAGCCACCACGCCCGCGCTGGCCGGTACAGTTGATCTGGTGGTTGTGTTGGTCAAATCTTTTCACACGCAGGAGGCGATGGCGGCAGCGACTTCGCTGATGGGCGTCGACACGGTCGTTCTGTCACTGCAAAACGGCCTGGGCCATGAAAACATCTTGGCTGGGATTGTAGGGCGCGAGCGTGTGCTGGCGGGCAAGACCTACGCCGGCGGCTCGCAACTGGCGCCCGGTCATGTGCTGATTGGTACCAAAGGCAAGGCCACCCATATCGGCGAGCTGGACGGCAGTCTGAGTGCGCGTGTGCAATACATCGCAGATACCTTCAACCGCGCCGGTTTGGCGACTTTTGTCAGTGACAATATTCTAGGCACGATGTGGGACAAGTTGCTGATCAACGTGGCCACCGGCGCCTTGAGTGGCCTCACGCGCCTGGTCTATGGCGACCTGTACCAAATGCCCGAGCTGGAGGCCTGCGGCGTGGCGGCTGTGGCCGAGGCGATTGCGGTGGCGCAAAAGAGCGGCATCCGCCTCAGTAGCACCGATCCGCTGGAGGCCTGGCGCAAGGCTGGTGCCGGTCTGCCTTATGAGTTCAAGACCTCAATGCTGCAAAGTCTGGAAAAAGGCTCGGTCACCGAAGTCGATTTTGTCAACGGTTCGGTTGTGCGCTGGGGTGCGCGCTGCGGCGTACCAACACCGGTCAATGCCACGTTGCTGGCCTGCCTCAAAGGCGTGGAAAGGGGATTGTTCAACTGAAGCAATTAACACCGTTGCCGGCGATCAAGGTTTCAGCGCCGGCCACACACCGTCCTTATTGAAGGACGGTGTGTGGCCGGTCAAAGCGGCTGTTGGACAATGGGAGGTATTTAAGAACCGACAGGAGCCTACAGATGACCGACCGTTATGCCGTGATTGGCAACCCCATCCAGCAGAGCAAATCGCCGCTGATTCATGGCATGTTTGCGCAAGCCACGGGCCAGGATATGGACTACAGCACGATTGAAGGTCCGGTTGGCGGCTTTGCGGCTGCGGTCGATGCCTTTCGCGCCGCCGGCGGGCGGGGCCTGAATATCACCGCACCCTTCAAGCTCGATGCTTTTGACTACGCCACCGAGCGCTCAACGGATGCGCAACTGGCAGGCGCCGTCAACGCCATGAAGTTTGAGGGGATGCGGGTGCTAGCCGAGAACTTTGATGGGGTGGGCCTGGTGCGCGATGTCATCCACAACTTGCAGATGCCGCTCACGGGTCAGCGCGTGTTGCTGCTGGGTGCCGGTGGCGCCTCACGCGGTGCGTTGCTGCCGTTGTTGGCGCAAAACCCGGTCCGACTGGTGATTGCCAACCGCACTTTGGAGAAAGCCCAGGCTCTGGTGGCCATTGCCGAAAAGCAGGGTGCGCCAGTCGGTCAAGTGGTGGGCTGCACGTACCACGATCTGGCAGGGCAGACGTTTGACGTGGTGTTCAATGCCACCTCCGCGAGCCTGCTGTCTGAGTTGCCGCCGGTGCCGGTCAGTGTCTTTGCTGACTGTCGTCTGGCTTACGAACTGGCCTACGGCAAAGGGCTAACACCGTTTTTGCAGTTGGCGCAAAACGCGGGTGTGCCGCAACTGGCTGACGGCGTGGGCATGCTGGCTGAGCAGGCCGCTGAGGCCTTTGCCTGGTGGCGTGGCGTGCGCCCCGACACCCGGACGGTGATCGAAAAACTGACCTTGCCGCTGGTGTAAAGCGTCTTCGCTGCCACGGGTGCTGCTACGTTAATTAGTGTTTACTTTTGGCTAGGCTTGAACCAGGGCTACGTTGGGCCTTCTGTATTACAGGAATGAACGATTTAGTACATTCCAAATCTGACCTTGCCCCTGAAAAACGTATCCCTTGCTGGGTGGTTCAATTCAGACAAGGAAGACGGAAATGACGAAAACATCAAGGGCGCGCTACACGCTCGAA
>JBLHZH010000012.1:0-16088 GCA_047629695.1 Rhodoferax sp. | reverse complement strand
CACACAAGTGTTTCGTGACGGATTTTTTCACGCTGACATGCACCCTGGCAATATTCAGGTCAGTCTCGAGCCGGCGACCTTTGGTCGTTATATCTCTCTGGATTTCGGTATTGTCGGTACCCTGACCGAGACGGATAAGGAGTACTTGGCACAAAATTTCATTGCTTTTTTTCGTCGTGATTACAAGCGCGTGGCCGAGTTACACATTGAGTCCGGCTGGGTGCCTGCGGCGACGCGGGTGGATGAGCTGGAGTCGGCAATCCGTTCCGTCTGTGAGCCTTACTTTGATCGGCCACTTAAAGAGATTTCACTCGGACTGGTGCTGATGCGGCTGTTCCAGACCTCGCGTCGGTTTCAGGTCGAAATTCAGCCACAACTGGTGTTACTGCAAAAAACATTACTCAATATTGAAGGCTTGGGACGCCAGCTGGACCCCGATCTTGACCTTTGGAGCACCGCCAAGCCCTTTCTTGAAAAGTGGATGATTGAGCAACTGGGTCCTAAAAAACTGATCGACCAGCTGCGCAATGAGGCCCCGCGCTATGCCAAGTTGTTGCCCGAGCTGCCACGACTGCTGGTTGATTTTCTGCAAAAAAGTCAGACGGCTACCAGCCCGGTGATGGAGGCGTTGCTAGTTGAGCAAAAACGCACCAATCAGTTGTTGCAAGCGATTGTTTATTGCGGTTTGGGCTTTGTACTGGGCCTAGTTGCCATGCAAGTGGTAGTTCGTGTCGCCATTTTTTAGCCAGAGGGTGCAGACGCTGCTGAAGCTTTATAATTTTCAGCTTTGCAACTTGTAATCCGAGCCCTATTTTCATGCCAATTTACGCCTATAAATGTGAGTCCTGTGGGTTTGCCAAGGATGTGTTGCAAAAGATGTCAGACCCGCAACTGACCGACTGCCCTACCTGCGGTGCCGCTTCTTTTAAAAAACAGCTGACGTCTGCGGGCTTTCAGTTAAAAGGTTCAGGCTGGTACGCCACGGATTTCAAGGGCGGTGCAACTCCGCCTGCGACGCCCGCTACACCGGGCAGTGCGGATGCCGCTGCGTCCGTCAAAACGGCCACGACAGAAAGTGCCAAGTCGGGCGAGGTTATTGCTAAAAAGTCCGATGCGCCTAGTCCTGCCGCCTCGGGCAGCAGCGCTCCCGCTTAAAAATGCAGCGTATTTGGTTGGTTCGATCCGGAAAGTTTTTGTGCCCATAAAAAAATACCTGCTGACGGGCTTGTTGGCTTGGTTGCCGCTGACGCTTACCATCTGGGTTCTACTTTGGTTGGTAGGTCTGCTGGATGCCATTTTCAGTGGCGTGCTGACCGGTCTGGCTGCTGTGTCGTCGGATTCGACTGGCATCATAATTGAACAACTGCGTCATATTCCAGGCTTAGGCGTTGTTCTGGTATTTTCAGCGCTATTGTTGACAGGGGCACTGGTGTCGAACGTCGCCGGGCGCTGGTGGCTCCGGCAGTGGAGCCGGGTGTTTACCAATATTCCGGTTTTCAAGTCGATTTACAACAGTGTTAAAAAAGTCTCCGATACCCTTTTTTCAAGCAATGGCAACGCCTTTCGCAAGGCGATGTTGGTGCAGTACCCGCGTGCCGGTGTCTGGACCATTGCCTTTCAGACCGGGACTCCCGGTGGTGAGGTAGCCGCGCATTTGGGCCCTGATCTGGTCAGCGTCTATGTGCCTACCACGCCCAACCCGACCAGTGGCTTTTTTCTGATGCTGCCACGTGCCGAGGTCATTGAGCTCAATATGAGTGTCGATGAAGCGCTGACCTATGTGATTTCCATGGGTTCGGTCGCTCCTGTGGGCAACACTGCCCTGTCTCGAAACAAGTCATCCTGACTCATTATTGACAACCTGCACCGCCCGATGAGGCGGATTTTGAAAGCTGATTATGGCCATGCGCTCCCATTATTGCGGTCTTGTGACCGAGGCCCTCTTGGGCGAAACCGTGACACTTTGTGGCTGGGTCAACCGTCGCCGCGACCATGGCGGTGTGATTTTTGTTGATATCCGCGACCGTGAAGGTTATGTCCAGGTGGTGTGTGACCCCGACCGTGCCGCGATGTTCAAAACCACCGAAGGTATTCGCAACGAGTTCTGTATTCAGGTCAAAGGCCTGGTGCGCACCCGCCCTGAAGGCACGACTAACGACAACCTCAAAAGTGGAAAAATTGAGGTCTTGTGCCACGAGTTGACGGTGCTCAATCCTTCGGTGACACCGCCGTTTCAGCTCGATGACGAGAACCTGAGTGAGACCACACGCTTGACCCACCGGGTGCTGGATCTGCGTCGCCCTTACATGCAGAACAATCTGATGCTGCGTTACCGCGTGTCCATGGAGGTGCGCAAGTTTCTGGATGCTAACGGTTTCATTGATATCGAAACGCCGATGCTGGGCAAGTCCACCCCTGAAGGGGCCCGCGATTACCTAGTGCCGAGCCGGGTCCATGAGGGTCACTTTTTTGCCTTGCCGCAAAGCCCACAGTTGTTCAAGCAACTGTTGATGGTGGCCGGTTATGACCGTTATTACCAGATCACTAAGTGCTTCCGTGATGAGGATTTGCGCGCCGACCGCCAGCCCGAGTTCACCCAGATTGATATCGAGACTTCATTTTTGAGTGAGCAGGAAATCCGTGACATGTTCCAGGGCATGATTACCACGGTGTTTAAGAACACCTTGAATGTTGACCTCGGTGACTTTCCTGTGATGACGTTCCAAGAAGCGGCCCACCGCTTTGGTTCCGACAAGCCTGACCTGCGTGTCAAGCTGGAGTTCACGGAATTGACTGATGTCATGATCGATGTCGACTTCAAAGTCTTTGCTGGCGCCGCTACCATGAAGGACGGTCGTGTGGTCGGCCTGCGCATTCCCGGTGGTGCCCGCGAAGTCGGCGGTTTGAGCCGCAGTGACATCGATGCCTACACCGAGTTTGTCAAGATCTACGGTGCCAAAGGTCTGGCTTACATCAAGATCAACGACCTGAGTAAGGGTCGCGACGGCCTGCAGTCACCCATCGTCAAGAATATCCATGACAATGCCTTGGCCGAAGTGCTGTCGCGCACGGGCGCGCAGGACGGTGATCTGATCTTTTTTGGGGCCGACAAGGCCAAGGTCGTGAACGACGCTATCGGTGCCCTGCGCATCAAGGTGGGTCACAGTGAGTTTGGTAAGAAGAATGGTTTGTTCGAGAAGTCATGGCGTCCGTTGTGGGTGGTTGACTTTCCGATGTTCGAGTATGACGAGGAAGCTAAACGCTACTCGGCCGTGCACCACCCCTTCACGGCACCCAAAGAGGGCCATGAGGACTGGATGGTGACAGCCCCTGAGAAATGTGTTTCGCAGGGCTACGACATGGTGCTTAACGGCTGGGAAATGGGTGGTGGCTCGGTCCGTATTCACCGGGCTGATGTCCAGCAAAAAGTATTTGATGCTTTGAACATCACGCCCGAAGAGGCGCAGGACAAGTTTGGTTTCCTGCTGGATGCCCTGCAATACGGTGCACCACCGCACGGCGGTCTGGCTTTTGGCCTGGATCGTATCGTCACCCTCATGACCGGTGCTGAGTCGATTCGCGACGTCATTGCCTTTCCCAAAACCCAGCGTGCCCAGTGTCTGCTGACGCAGGCGCCCAGCACGGTCGAAGAAAAACAATTGCGCGAGTTGCACATCCGCTTGCGTCCGACGGAGCTGACTAAAGCCGTTTGATAAGGCCCTGAACTGGACTTCAGGCAAAATAAAAGGGCGCTGATCAAGCGCCTTTTTTATGTTGTCAATTTTAAAAACTGACTATCTTGAAGGTTCAAAAATGAAGACTGTGCGTGTCGCCACTTACAACATTCATAAGGGTGTGCAGGGCGTTGGACCTCAGCGCCGGCTCGAAATTCATAATTTGGGACTGGCGGTAGAACAGTTCGATGCGGACATTGTGTGTCTGCAGGAGGTACGACGAGTGCATCGCCGTGAGGCTCAGCATTTCACGCGCTGGCCTGACTTGCCGCAAGCCGATTTTCTGGCCCCCGAAGGCTATGAGGCTGTTTACCGCACCAATGCCTTTACCCGGCATGGCGAGCATGGCAACGCTTTACTGTCGCGCTGGCCGGTGGTAACCCACCAACATGAGGATATATCAGACCATCGTTTCGAGCAGCGCGGTTTGTTGCACGTTGAAGTCATGCTGCACGGGCAGGCGGTGCATGTGGTGGTGGTTCATCTGGGCCTGGTTCGCGCCAGCCGAGGCCGGCAGGTTGCGCAGTTACTGCGCTTTATCGACCGTGAGGTGCCGCCAACCGCGCCGCTGCTGGTGGCTGGCGATTTCAACGACTGGGGTGTACTGGTGCAGCGGGCCATGAACGCCGGCAACTTGAACGCTTTTAATGGCAGTCGGCAGGCGACTTTCCCCGCCCGTCTTCCTTTGGTGCAGCTCGACTATGTGTACGCCCGGGGTCTGGTGCCCTTGGGAACTCATGTGCCCCGGGGTCGCATCTGGTGGCGCATGTCAGACCATTTGCCTTTGATTGCCGAGTTCAGCTTGCCGGACTGAGGCTCGCATGTTCACCATTCGACCCGGGCACCAGGTCCAGTTGTTGCAGGGCGGAGAGTCTTTTTTCCCCGCCCTGGTACAAGCTATTGACAGCAGTGTGCACGAGGTCAGGCTGGAAACCTATATCTTTGACGTCAAGGCCTCTGGCGCTTCGGTTGCCGAAGCGCTTGAGCGAGCGGCAAGGCGTGGCGTGGCCGTCTACTTGGTGATGGACGGTGTGGGTACACCCCGGATTCCTTTGGAGTGGTCGGCCCGCTTTGATGTGGCCGGTGTCAAATGGCATATCTTTTCCCCTTTGGGTCGTCTGGGGCTGTTATTTCCCAGCCGCTGGCGCCGCCTGCACCGCAAGTTGTGTGTCGTGGATGCGACCGTGGCGTTCTGCGGTGGTGTGAATATTCTGGATGATTTTTATGATCCGAATTACGGCAATTTGACGTTCCCTCGGTTTGACTTTTCTGTGCGTGTGACTGGCCCCTTGGTGCAGGCGGTGCATGAGGCTACTGCGCAGTTCTGGTGGCGGTTGCAAGCGGCCAGTACGGTACGTCAGCGTGATTTTCCAGGTGCCTGGCGTGCGCTTCAGACAGCGGTTAAACGCCGTCTGCCCGTCCCTGTAGATCTGGGGCACAACAAAAATGCCATTCTGGTGTTGCGTGACAACGTGCGTAATCGCTCCCGGATTGAGCGCAGCTACCGCAAAGCCATTGGCACAGCAACGCAGGAAATTATCATTGCCAATGCCTATTTTTTACCTGGACGCAAGCTGCGCAAGGGACTGATCCTCGCCGCCAAAAGAGGGGTTCGGGTGCGTTTGCTGTTGCAGGGGCGCTACGAGTACTTCATGCAGTACCACGCGACTCGACCGGTCTATGGGGCTCTGTTAGCGGCCGGGGTCGAGATTCATGAGTACTCGATCAGCTTTTTACATGCTAAAGTTGCCGTGATTGACGGTCATTGGGCCACGGTGGGCTCTTCCAATTTAGACCCCTTGAGTCTGTTGCTGGCACGCGAGGCCAATGTGGTGGTGCAAGATGTTATTTTTTCTCAGGACCTGCGCTCACGGCTTGAATATGCCATGTCCCAGGACGGCATCCGTCTGGACCCTGCGACCTATGCCAATCGACCTTGGCCGCAGCGGTTGTTGGATCGTGTCGCTTTTGGCTTGATGCGAATCCTGTTGTTTTTAAATGGGAAACGCTATTAATGCCATAGCGGTTGACGCTCGTTCAATAAGGGCTAATCTACAAAAACCCTACACATAAAACGCTGGTACTATATTGACCTGTTAATGAGAAGTCACAGCACTATGAATCAAAGCGATGCCGATCAAGGCACCCCTGTTTCCGTAAAAATTCGGGAGCGCCTGTTGGCGGCGCGTAAGCGTTTCAACGCCAATGACAATATTGCCGAATTTATCCAACCCGGAGAGCTTGAGCGTTTACTTGACGAGGTGGAAGAGAAGATGAAGGGCGTCTTGACCAGCATGGTGATTGACATTGATCACGATCACAATACCGACAATACCGCACGCCGTGTGGCCAAGATGTATCTCAATGAGGTGTTTAACGGTCGCTATGTCCCGGCTCCTCCGATCACCGAGTTTCCCAACGCGGAACATCTCAACGAGTTGATGATTGTCGGCCCTATCACCGTGCGTAGCGCCTGCAGTCACCACCTGTGTCCGGTCATTGGTCAGGTTTGGATTGGTATTTTGCCTAACGAGCACACCAACGTAATTGGCTTGTCCAAGTACGCGCGTCTGGCCGAGTGGGTAATGGGGCGGCCTCAGATTCAGGAAGAAGCGGTGGTGCAACTGGCGGACCTGATTCAGCAAAAAACTCAACCGGACGGACTGGCGATTGTCATGGAAGCCAGTCACTTCTGTATGGGCTGGCGCGGTGTCAAAGACATGGATAGCAAAATGATCAATTCTGTCATGCGTGGCAGTTTTCTCAAGGATTCAAATTTGCGCCGCGAATTTCTATCGCTTATTCCTCGAAAAGGCTAATTATGTTGGTACGTTTGCTTTATGCCAGTCGTGCGACGGATACCAGTCCGGATGCTGTTTATGCGATTCTGTCGCAGTCCCGTCAGCACAATCCGGAGTGCGGCATTACCGGCATTCTTTGCTACGGCGGTGGGATTTTTTTGCAGGCACTTGAAGGCGGCCGTACGGCGGTCAGCGAGTTGTACAGTCATATCCAGCGCGATTCGCGGCACAAAGATGTGGAGCTGCTGCACTATCAGGAGATATCCGAGCGCCGATTTGCGGGCTGGACCATGGGACAGGTCAATACTTCCAAGATCAATGCTTCTATTTTGCTCAAATACGCAGAAAAGCCAGTGCTTAACCCTTATTTAGTGTCTGGCACGGTGTCGTTGGCACTGCTCGAAGAGTTGATGGCAACGGCCAGCATCATTGGGCGCTCCTGATCGCTTGATTGGCTCGTTGACGCCAACGGATCCGTGGCAAGCAGGGACCACCACCGCGTTACTTGGCTGTGACTTTTCTAGTAGTCCGACTCGGAAAAAACCGATTGTTTTGGCCTTAGGCTCGCTGCAAGATGGGCGTGTCCTACTGGCACGACTGGAGCGTCTGACCTCACTCGAGGCCTTTACCTTGTGGTTACAACAGCCGGCCCGTTGGATCGGCGCCTTTGATTTGCCTTTTGGTTTGCCACGCGAACTGGTCGAAACTCTGTCCTGGCCCACGCAATGGGCGGACTGTATTCGCTATTACGCCAGCCTGAGTCGGCTCCAAATTCGTGACCAATTTGCTGCTTTTTGCAATAGTCGGCCAGTTGGGGGTAAATTTGCGCATCGCGCAACTGACCGGCCAGCTGGGTCAAGCCCTTCCATGAAGTGGGTCAATCCGCCTGTGGCTTATATGCTGCATGCGGGTGTGCCTCGCTTGATGGACGCTGGCGTTTGTCTGGCCGGTCTACACGCGGGTGACCTCGGAGATGTTGATATTGACGGGCAGGCACGCCGGGTGGCACTGGAGGCCTACCCCGGCTTGCTGGCACGCGAAGTGCTTGGTACGCGCAGCTATAAAAGTGATGACAAAGCGCGTCAGACACCCGAACGCCTGATTGCGCGCAAAGATCTGATTACGGCGTTGGAGCACGGCCAGACCCGTCTGGGTCTTAGGCTTAAGCTGAGCCATGCGCAGCGCGATATGTTGGTTGACGATGCCAGTGGCGACTCACTGGATGCGGTGTTGTGCTTGATTCAGGCCGCTTGGGCTCAAGTCCACCAGCACCAAGGCACCATCGGCTATGGCCTGCCGGACCAGATGGATACCCTTGAAGGCTGGATCGTCACACTTGGTTGCTGTTAGTTAGTTCGCTTGTCACACCGCTTGCGTAATGAGTGCGTTTTCGAGTTTAGCGGCCAGTTGTGAAATAGCCAAGGCAGCTGGACAGCCCGGTATGGTTTGCAGTAGCAATTGGCGCCGCATTACTGCCTGGCGTACCGAAGGGTCGGCGGGAATATCCCCCATGTGGAGCAGGCGAATCGGGCATCCCGGTGCTGTAACGACAAAACGGTCCAAGACCTGCTGCAACTGAGCGGTGATGGCGCGACCATCACCCAAACGGGCCGTCTGGTTCACCACAATTCGGATATTTTGCCGTTGTTGTTGTCCGACCAAGACCTTGATCGTGGCGTAGGCATCGGTCAGCGAGGTTGGCTCTGGCGTAGCGACTACCAATACCTCCGAGGCCAGTGAGACCGCAAATAGCACGACATCGGAAATGCCAGCACCGGTGTCCAATAAAATAATATCGTACCTCGGTACCAAGCCCTCCATGATGCGCATGAAATCGTCACGTACTTCAGGTGCTAAGCGTGAATACTCCACCATGCCGGAGCCCGCCAGTAGGACAGAAAAGCCGCCGGGAGCCCGGACAATAGCTTCTTCCAGCTTGGCTTTGCCTGTAAATACATCATGCAGGGTGACTTTGGGGTATAAGTTGAGCACCACATCGAGATTGGCCAGCCCTAAGTCAGCGTCCAGTACCAGCACACGATGCCCGCGCTTTGCCAGCGCAGCGGCTAGGTTGGCCGAAACAAAAGTTTTTCCAACGCCGCCCTTGCCGCTGGTGACGGCTAGCACTTTGCCGAGTGGTTGGCTGCGTGCTTTTACGGGTACGGTATTGCTCGTTGGAGGAGTCAGGACATCACTCATTATCAGTTCAACCTATTCATTGTGCTGTCTGCTGCATCCCCAGATGTCTCGCTGGTAACTGTTTCTATCCAAGCTGGATTACCAACGGCCAGGTGGCTAAACAACATATATTTTTCTTCTGCACTCACCGCAATGACGGGCTGTTGGTCGATGCACACGCGGTTTCGGCCTTCGGCCTTGGCACGATAGAGTTGACCATCTGCCCGGTCAGTCCACAGCGCATTGGTGGAGCGAACCCATTCTGGGGCAAAGGCGCCACCAATACTGATCGTGACCTGAATTTTGACATTGGGTGCCACTTCAATGGAGAGTTGGCCCACCGCTTCGCGGATACGTTCTGCCACGATGTCCCCAAATGCCACTTGGCAGCTTGGCAAAATGGCAGCAAATTCTTCTCCGCCATACCGAGCGACCGTATCCATGGGGCGAACACAACTAGTCAAGCATTTTGCAACGGCCTGCAGTACCTGGTCGCCCGCCAGGTGACCATAGGTGTCGTTGACCCGCTTGAAGTTGTCAATATCCATCAGCAATAGCAGGGCCGTATCGCCTGAACGCACCACCGCATCAATTTCACGGTGCAATACATTGTAAAAGTGACGTCGGTTGTTTAAACCAGTAAGCGGGTCTTTAAGGGATAGCTCACACAGCTTGTCAATGACACTTTGCAAATAGTGGGTGGGGGAGTCTTGCGGGTCGGGAAGTTGATGTGAAGGATTGTGTTCCAGTAAAGCACACGCATCGTCCAAACGTAAATCACGAAGATTAATCATGAAAGATTCAGTTATTACAGTGGCAAAATATTTGTAACATCATACAAATTGAGTCTAACAGGTAGACGTCGAGTAAGCCTTTCACTTTCCGGTTTGTTGTGGCCGAGCTATGTGGGGCTTTAATTCGCCGTGCCGCAGGCTGAACAGCTGGCTTGGCGCCCGATTTGAACCTCGGTGAATTCCATGGCGCGCCCATCGAGCATCAGCAGACGCCCCGTGAGCGGGCGCCCGACACCGGTAAGCAGTTTGAGTGCCTCGGCGGCTTGCAGCGAGCCAATGATGCCCACCAAGGGGGCAAAAACGCCCATCGTGGCACAGCGAGTTTCTTCAAAAGTAGTGTCGGGTGGAAAGACACAGGCATAGCAGGGCGAGGAGGCATCCCGCGGGTCGTAGACGCAGACTTGGCCGTCAAAGCGAATGGCCGCGCCTGATACCAGTGGTTTTTTGTGCGCTAGACAGGCGGCATTGATGGCGTGGCGTGTAGCAAAGTTGTCGCAACAATCCAGTACCACATCAGCCTGGGCCACCAGCGTGTCCAGCAAAGCAGTATCGGCACGCGCCATGATGGGTGTCACCAGCACCTCCGGGTTGATGGCACCAATCGCCTGCCCCATCGACGCCACCTTGGGCTGGTCGACTTGGGCCATGGTGTGGGCAATTTGCCGCTGCAGATTGGTCATGTCAACCACATCATCGTCCACGACGGTGATGTGGCCGATGCCAGCAGACCCCAGGTACAGCGCCACCGGAGACCCTAGGCCACCGGCGCCCACAATCAAGGCGTGACTGCCTAAAAGTTGTGTTTGACCTTCAATTCCGATCTCGTTGAGCAGAATGTGTCGGGAATAGCGCAGCAGCTGGTCATCATTCATGGGGACTTTTAGTTGGCGTTCTTTTCTTCAAGCCGTTCAACACTGGTTTTACTGACCATGACCGGGAGACCTTTGAGTTGCAGGATCGCCTGGCCCAACTGGAAGTCTTGGTCTGAACCGTATTCAGGTACCTTGCGTTCAGCGACGGGCTTCTTGAGTTCTTCTTCCAGCCTCAGGCGAGCTTCTTCTCGGGCCTTATCGCGGGCGGAGTCGATGACTTCCTCCCCCTGACCGCTGTTCAGGTGCTTTTCCAAGTCCGCTTCACGGGTCCGCAGGGCGGCAAACAGGTTGCCTTCCTTGGATTCGTCAACCATGATGTCGGGCACGATGCCACGCGCCTGAATCGATTTTCCGCTTGGTGTGTAGTAGCGGCTGGTGGTCAACTTTAAGGCAGCGGTCGGGCAGTTGTCCATGCGAAACGAGGGGTCAAGGCAGACCGCCGTTTGCACCGAACCTTTGCCAAAGGTCTGGTTGCCCATCACCTTGGCACGATTATGGTCTTGCAATGCGCCCGCCACAATTTCGCTGGCTGAGGCTGAGCCTTCGTTGACCAGCACCACCAACGCCACGTTTTTGAGCGCGCCCTTGGTCACTTCATCCAAGCGTTTCAGTGGGTCGGAGCCGCCCCTGCGCTGGTAAAATGCCGGTGAGGCCTTGTAGGTGAATTTGCTTTCAGCCAGTTGCCCGTTGGCCGACACCACGGTCACATTAGCGGGCAAAAATGCGGCTGAGATGGCAACGGCCGCATCCAGATAACCACCCGGATCGTTGCGCAAGTCCAGTACCAAGCCCTTCAGCTGGGGTTCTTGTTTGTAGATTTCTTCTGCTTTGAGTGCAAAGTCCTCTACTGTGCGTTCTTGGAACTGGCTCAGGCGAATCCAGGCGTAGCCCGGTTCGATGACTTTGCCACGGACCGATTGCGTGAGAATTTCTTCACGCGTGATGGATACCGGGAAGGTGCGGTTCTCGTCTTTGCGGAAAATAGTCAGCATCACCTTGGTGTTAGGTTCACCACGCATGCGCTTCACGCCTTCGCTCAGGGCCAAGCCCTTAACTAAGGTGTCGTCGATCTTCATGATCAGGTCGTTGGGCTTGATGCCGGCTCGAAACGCGGGCGAGCCCTCGATCGGCGACACCACCTTGATCAGGCCATCTTCCTGCGAAATTTCGATGCCAACCCCGACGAACTTGCCGCTCGTGCCTTCGTTGAAATCTTTCAGGGCCTTCTTGTCGAGGTAAACAGAATGGGGATCAAGGCCGGCTACCATGCCGGCAATGGCGTCAGTAATAAGTTTTTTGTCGTTGACGGGTTCAACGTAATTGCTCTTGACCATACCAAAGACGGCCGCCAGTTGCTGCAATTCTTCGAGCGGCAGTGGTGCCAGCGTGCCGCGTGCCACGGTTTGCAACGAGACCGTGGTCAATGCACCGGCCATGACACCAAGCGATATCCAACCTGCAATTTTCAATTTTTTAGCCATAAATATTCCTATATGGATTCAATGTAGTGGATTCGAGATTTATTTAAGCAGGAGGTTCCGTATTTACTCAAGCTTTACCCTGGGCCGCTACGGCGGCCGCGGCCGCGGCTGCGGCCTCGGCATCGCCCAGATAGTAATGACGGATGGGCTGAAGGTTTTCGTCCAACTCATATACCAAGGGAATTCCGTTGGGTATGTTAAGCCCCACAATGTCGTTGTCCGACACCTTATCCAGGTATTTCACCAGCGCCCGAATGGAATTACCGTGGGCCGCCACGACGAGGCGTTTGCCTTTTTGCATGGCCGGTGCCAGTGCCTCGCTCCAAAAAGGCAGAACTCGCTCCACCGTGTCTTTGAGACATTCAGTCAGGGGAATCTGCTCAGGCTGCAGTCGGGCATAACGCACATCACCACGTTCGCATCGCGGGTCATTGGCTTCCAGGGCTGGCGGCGGCGTGTCATAGCTGCGGCGCCAGACCAGCACTTGGGCATCGCCATATTTTTTGGCTACATCGGCCTTGTTGAGGCCCTGCAGGGCGCCGTAGTGGCGTTCGTTGAGTCGCCAACTGTTGACCACCGGCACCCAGGTGCGTTCCATTTCGTCCAGTACGTGCCACAGCGTGCGGGTGGCACGTTTGAGTACACTGGTGTACGCAATATCGAAGTCAAAACCCTCTGCCTTGAGCAGGCGCCCGGCATTTTTGGCCTGCTCAATGCCGGTCGTGGTCAAGTCCACGTCAGTCCAACCGGTGAAGCGGTTATCAAGGTTCCAGGTGGATTCGCCGTGGCGGATAAGAACTAGTTTGTGCATGGTCAAATTGATGGGTCAGGTGCCCTGACCACGGCCTTGGCAGTGATTAGGGACGGGGCAAAACAAAGGCTGAATGCGATAAGCACCCCTGCATTCTAAAATGACCGCTGCAACGTCGTAAAACGCTTACTTTAGTGCTGGGCGATAGCGTTGGAGATGTGGTGCTAAAAAATCAATTTAATCAAGGAAAAAAGTCAATTTTTATGAAATTCATTCTCGACAACTGGATGATCATGTCCGTCGCGTTGGCTTCGGCCGCCATGCTTTTCTGGCCGCTGATTAAGGGCGCCACTGGGGGCTCACTGACAGCCGAGGGCGCCGTGCAACTCATCAACCGTGAAAAAGGGGTTGTGATTGATGTTTGTGAAACCGCCGAGTTTGCAGCGGGTCACATTAATGGCGCCAAAAATGTGCCCTTCGGCCTGCTGGAGGATAAGTTGCCGTCGGCCGTTAAAAACAAGGCTTTACCGGTCATTCTGGTGTGTCAGTCCGGTGCCCGTTCGAGTCGTGCCGTGGCCATTGCCAAGAAGCTGGGCTACGCCCAAGCTCAATCCCTGGCGGGCGGCTTGGGGGCCTGGAGAGCGGCCAATTTACCAGTCGAAAAATCCTAATTTTATTGGAAAAATTATGCAAATTGTCAAGATGTACACCACCGCTGTCTGCCCTTACTGCGTGCAAGCCAAACAGATTCTCAAGGCCAAGGGCGTGACCGCAATTGAAGAAATCCGGATAGACGCCGATCCCGAGCAACGCCGTCATATGATGGAGAGAACCGGTCGGCGCACGGTTCCACAGATTTACATTGGGCAAACCCATGTGGGGGGGTGTGACGATTTGATGGCCCTCGACCAGCAGGGTGGTTTAGTGCCTTTGCTGAACGCCGCCTGATTAATTTCACCTGAGATAATCAGTCCCGATACCGACCATGTGCCCGCTTTGGATCGGCCAAAGCGGGCTTTGTTTTATTAAAGAGAAATACCATGTCAGAGCAAAAAACAGAGCAACAGGATCCCGTGTTCCAGATTCAGCGTGTCTACCTCAAAGGCGCCTCTCTGGAGCAGCCCAACTCGCCGGCCATTTTGTTGGAGCAGGAGTCTCCCACCGTGGACATTCAGTTGGGCGTTAACGCCACACCGGTGGCTGATGGTGTTTTTGAAGTGACGGTCACCGCCACAGTGCAAACTAAAATCAAGGACAAAACCGTGTTTCTGGTGGAAGCCACACAAGCTGGTATTTTCGAGATCCGCAACTTGCCGGAAGAGCAAATGAGCCAGATTATGGGCATTGCCTGCCCGCAAATTGTTTATCCTTATCTGCGTGGCAATGTGGCCGACCTAATTCAACGCGGTGGCTTTCCGCCGGTTCACCTGTCGGAAATCAACTTTCAGGCGATGTACGAACAACAGCAACAGCAGCAACTGGGCTCCGGCGCCGATACTGCTCCTATTTTGACGCAGTAAGCAGGTCACGCATGGCCATGCCCCTGCCAGCAATGCTGAGTTAGATATGAAAATAATTGTCATTGGCGCGGGTGCCTGGGGCACCGCGCTGGCGGTCAACACCAGCCGTCAGTCGCCGGGTCAACACCAAGTGACGCTCTGGGCGCGGAATCCAGCCCAGATCGCCGCTCTTCAGGTAAAGCGTGAAAACGCACGTTACCTGCCCGGCATTGCTTTGCCCCCTGAGTTACAGCTTGTAGCGGGTGCCGCGTCGCAACTGGGACTGCTGTTGCTAGGAGCTGACTTGGTGATTGTAGCCACGCCGATGGCTGGTTTGCGCAGCATGCTGGAGCAGTTGGCTAATTGTCGGGTGCCTGTGGCTTGGTTGTGTAAGGGCTTTGAAGCCGCAAGCGGTGCCTCTTCTGGTCTTCTTCCCCATGAAATTCAAGCGCAAGTGGCGCCGGCCCTGAAGGCTGGCGTGCTTAGCGGCCCCAGTTTTGCACTCGAAGTCGCGCGCGGCCAACCGACCGCTTTGGTGGCAGCCAGTGCCCACACCTGTGTGCGTGATGCCTTGGTGGCAGCGTTTCACAACCCGACGCTGCGTGTCTATGCCAATGAAGATATCGTGGGCGTGGAAGTGGGCGGAGCAGTAAAAAACGTGCTGGCGATTGCCACCGGTTTGTGTGACGGTCTGGATTTGGGACTGAATGCCCGTGCTGCCCTGATCACCCGTGGCCTGGCCGAGATGACCCGACTGGGCCTTGCTTTGGGCGCTACTGCAGAAACCTTCATGGGCCTGAGCGGTCTGGGCGATCTGGTACTGACCGCTACCGGTGATTTGTCGCGCAATCGCCGGGTCGGACTGGCGCTGGCTGCAGGCCAGACCCTGGCTGAGGCCGTGGCCTCGCTGGGCCATGTGGCAGAGGGAGTTTACTCGGCGCGCACCGTGGTGCAGCGTGCGGCTCAGGCCGGCGTTGAGATGCCGATTGCCCAGGCCGTGTTGGCCTTGCTGGACGGCGAGATTCAGCCCACGCAAGCAGTGGCTGACTTGATGGGCCGTGACCCAGTGAGTGAGTTGGTCGTTACCTGAGGCGCGTCAAAAAAGACCAGTTACCTGGATTGCCGCGTCGCTGGCGCTCCTCGCAAAGATGAGCCGTTTTTTCAACCTGGGTCTTTGGCAATACGGACGGCGATATGGGCTAGCGCCTCTTCCACTTGGTCTACCAGAATCAGGCACAGGTCGCCTTTTTCCAGCTTATCCATGGCGGTGTCAATAGCCAGAAACTCCCCCTGAATTTCGCAGGTACTTTGGGTTCGTGTCGCCTTGGTCAGGCCTTCACGCAGCAGCGCCAGAACCTCGCCGTCGGCGCGCCCACGCTGACATTGGTCCTGGTAAAGCACCACATCGTCAAAGGCGTTGCCCAGAATTTCGGTTTGTTCGCGGATATCTGAATCACGCCGGTCGCCAGCCCCGCTGATCACCACCGAGCGCCGCTTGGCCGGCATGTTTTCGATCGCCTTGACCAGTGCCGCCATGGCGTCCGGGTTATGGCCGTAGTCGGCGATGACCGTGGCGCCCCGGTAACTGAACAGGTTAAAGCGGCCCAGCGCGTTATCACTGTCATTCATGAAGCTGGCCAGTGCGCGCTGGATAGTTTCCCAACTCATGTTTAGCGCCCAGACAGCGGCCACCGCAGCCATGACGTTTTCCACCTGAAAGCCAATACTGCCCTGGTGCGTGATGGGAATCTTGGATAACGGTATTTTGAAGGCGGCCTGACCTTCGGCCGCCACCAGACAACCGGCTTCTACATAGACCGCACGTTGGCCTTGGGCCAGATGGGTGACCATGACCGGGTGATTCTTGTCAGCGGTAAAAAAGGTGACGGCCGCGCTGCAGTGGGCTGCCATGGCGACGACATGCGGGTCGGCGGCATTCAGGACGGCCATGCCGTCCTTGGCAATATTTTGCACAATG
>JBLHZH010000011.1:0-16367 GCA_047629695.1 Rhodoferax sp. | reverse complement strand
AACAGGATCAGCGCTAGCCCCAGCCAGGGCAGCATGCCACCCGAGGACGCTGGTTTAAAGCCCCTGGCCATTACGCAACTGTCCGTGGCTCGCCCGCACCAAACAGGTTGCTGGTGCAGCGCCCGCAGAGCGTCGGGTGGGCGGTGTCAATGCCGACATCGTCGCGGTAGTGCCAGCAGCGCTCGCACTTGACGCCGTTAGAACTGGCCGCTTTGATGGCCAATTCACTACCCTCGATAAGCTTGAACTCGGAGGTGATGAAGACAAATTTGATGTCTTCGCCCAAGCTGGACAGGTGGCCGTAATCGGCGGCGTTGACTGTGAGGGTCACAGTGGCCTGCAGAGAGGAGCCGACTTGGCCCTCGGCGCGCAGGGTTTCAATCTCCTTGTTGACCGCATCGCGAATCTCACGGATGCGCGACCATTTAGCCAGTAGGGCCGTATTGGTCGTTGGTTGTACCAGGTAGGTGTCCAGAAAAATCGACGCACGGGTCAACACCGGGGTTTTATTGGCTGCGCCCAGTACGGCCCAGGCCTCCTCAGCGGTAAAGCTCAGGAATGGTGCCATCAAACGCACTACTGTTTGCGTGATTTGCCACAGCGCGGTCTGCGCGCTGCGCCGTGCAAGCGACCTAGGGGCGGAGGTGTAGAGCCGGTCTTTCAGAATGTCCAGGTAGAACGAGCCCAAATCTTCCGAGCAGTAAATTTGCAGCTTGGCTACCACCGGGTGAAATTCATAAACCTCGTAATGCGCCAGGATGTCGGTTTGCAACTGCGCCACGCGGCTCAGGGCGTAGCGGTCAATCTCCAGCATCTGCGTCAGCGGCACAGCGTTCACAGCAGGGTCAAAGTCGTTGACGTTGGCCATCAAGAACTTGAGCGTGTTGCGGATGCGACGGTAGGTGTCCACCACGCGGGCCAGAATTTTTTCGTCCCCGGCAATGTCGCCCGAGTAGTCGCTGGCAGCCACCCACAGGCGGATAATCTCGGCTCCGAGTTTTTTCGAGGTTTCTTGCGGATCGACGCCGTTACCGGCACTTTTGCTCATCTTGTGGCCCTTGCTGTCGACGGTAAAACCGTGCGTCAGGATGCCTTTGTAGGGTGCGCGGCCGTAGATGGCGCAGGCTGTCAGCAGGGAGGAGTGAAACCAGCCGCGGTGCTGGTCATGGCCTTCCAGATAAAGGTCAGCCTCGGGACCGCTGGCGTGGGCGTTACCGGCGTGCGAACCCTTGAGTACCGTGGTGTGGGTGGTGCCAGAGTCAAACCAGACCTCCAAGATGTCAGTGCTCTTGGTGTAATACGGTGCATCCACCGCGCCGATGATTTCTTCGGCGCTGACCTTGCTCCAAGCTTCCACGCCGCCCTGCTCGACAAGGTCGGCGGCGATGTCCAGAATTTCCATGGTGCGCGGGTGCAACTCGCCACTGTCTTTGTGCAAGAAGAAGGGCAGGGGCACGCCCCAGCTGCGTTGGCGCGAGATGCACCAGTCGGGCCGACCGGCAATCATGTCGCGCAGGCGGGTTTTGCCGTTCTCGGGGTAAAACGAGGTTTCTTCAATCGCGTCCAGCGCCAGTTGGCGCAGCGACTTGGGCGCCTTGTCTTTGGTGAACACGCCCACGCCTTCGTCCATACGGATAAACCACTGGGCTGCAGCGCGGTAAATAACGGGCGTTTTGTGGCGCCAGCAATGAGGGTAGCTGTGAACAATGTCCTGGGTGGCGAACAGGCGGCCGGCGGTGCGCAGGGTGTTAATGATGACGGGGCAGGCTTTCCAGATGTGCTGGCCGCCAAACAGCGGCAGCTCGGGCTCGTAAGCGCCGTTGCCCTGCACCGGGTTCAGGATATCGTCGTATTTCATGCCATGCGCAACGCAGGAGTTGAAATCTTCTACGCCGTAAGCGGGTGACGAATGGACCAGGCCGGTGCCGTCATCAGCGGTAGCGTAGTCGGCCAGGTAAATCGGGCTCAGGCGGTCATAGCCGGCGTCTATATGGGCCAATGGGTGCTTAAAGTTAAGGCCAGCGAGGTTCTTGCCCTGCGTGGTGGCGGCCACTGTACCGCTGAGCTGGTAGCGTTCCAGACATTTGTCGACCAAGCTTTCCGCCAGCAGCAGCAGGCCGCGCTCGGTGTCGACTAGGGCGTAGGTCAGCTCCGGGTTCAGGTTGAGCGCTTGGTTGGCCGGAATGGTCCAGGCGGTGGTGGTCCAGATGACGGCAAAGGCCTCTTTGCTGAGGTTGTTCAAGCCAAAGGCGGTGGCCAGTTTGGCGGGCTCAGCGCATAAAAAGGCCACGTCCAGTGTTTGTGACTTTTTGTCAGCGTATTCAATTTCAAACTCGGCCAGCGAGGAGCCGCAGTCAAAACACCAGTACACGGGTTTCAGGCCGCGGTAGACAAAACCACGTTCCACTACACGTTTGAAGGCGCGCAGTTCTTCGGCTTCGTTCTTGAAATCCATGGTGCGATAAGGATGCTCCCAGTCGCCCAGCACCCCTAGGCGCTTGAAGTCGGCACGCTGCAAGTCGATTTGCTCGGTGGCAAAGGCACGGCTTTTGGCCTGCATCTCGTCACGCGGCAGCTTACGACCAAACTTTTTTTCGATTGCATTCTCAATCGGCAGGCCGTGGCAGTCCCAACCCGGAATGTAGGCGGCGTCCATGCCTTGCAGCTGGCGTGTCTTGACGATGATGTCTTTCAGAATCTTGTTGACCGCATGGCCCATGTGAATCTGGCCGTTGGCGTACGGTGGACCGTCATGCAACACAAACTTGGGCGCGCCCAAGCGCGCGCTGCGCAATTTCTGGTACAGCCCCTGGTCTTCCCAAGCCTTGACCCAGCCCGGCTCGCGCTTGGGCAGGTCGCCCCGCATGGGAAAGGGGGTGTCAGGCAGGTTAAGGGTGGCGCGGTAGTCGGTCTTGGCGGCGGATTCGGTGTCAGGCGTGGGTTTGTTAGTCATGATGGCGCTGGTTATCAAAGTACGCACGTGCGTGCAGGCAGTCACGGTTGATGCCGTCCATGAGGGCGTCCAGGCCGTCGTACTTCAGTTCGTCGTGCAGTTTGTGGAGGAGTTCAACTCGGATAATTTTACCGTAGGCCCCCTCGGGTCCCAGGTGGTTCGGCCAGTCTAGGCAATGGGTTTCCAGCAGCACCCGTCCGCCATTGACATCATCTGGGTTCAGTGACGGGCGAACGCCCAAATTGGCGACGCCGGCCAGGGGTTGCTCGGTCAGGCCGTGTACCAGCACCACAAAGATGCCGCTGGCGGCGGGTTTCCAGTGGCTAAAGCGCAGGTTCAGGGTCCTGAACCCGAGCTCGCGCCCCAGTTTGCGGCCATGCACCACATGGCCCGAGATCCGGTAGGGGCGACCGAGCAAACTGGTGGCGTCCGCCATGCGGCCCTGCGCCAGAGCCTCACGTACGGCGGAGCTTGAGACGCGTAGGCCGTGTACCTCGTAACTGTTCATGCGAGCCACATCAAAGCCCTGTGTCAGCCCGGCGCCATCTAGCAGGGCATAGTCGCCGGCCCGCCTGAAACCAAAACGAAAATCATCCCCGACCAGGACGTAGCGGGCGCCCAGGCCCTGTAACAGTACGTCGTCGATGAAGGTATGGGGCGACAACGAGGTCAGTTGAGCGTCAAACGGCAGGACGATGGTCTGGTCAACGCCAGATTGCGCCAGGTCCGTCAGTTTGTCACGCAAACTGCCGATGCGGGCGGGTGCCAGCTCGGGTTTGTTGTTGAGCTCAGCAAAGTAGTCGCGCGGGTGCGGCTCAAAAGTCAGGACGCAGCTGGGCAGGCCGCGCTGCTGGGCTTCGCTGCAAAGCAGTGCCAGCATTGCCTGATGGCCCCGGTGCACACTGTCAAAGTTGCCGATGGTTAGCGCGCATGCGGGCGCGATGCCAGAGTGGTTAAAGCCGCGGAAAACCTTCATGGATTCTTGTATTTTGATGGCAGGCAGCGCCCTTGCTGCTGGCGCTGGAAGCCGGGGTGTCATAAAAACAGGTTATATTGTGTATGAGCTGTAGCGTCCTACATTGTGACCTGCAGCCCGCGACGATAGCATCTCGTGTCAGTGGTTCAATTAACTGTTCCAGGAGGCGTGTTTTGAAGGTCTTGAAGTTGTCAGCCCAAGGGCTGCCCCAATCATGGATTTCGCTTGAGCAGGCGGTGATTTACTACGCCGCTGAAGAGGTGCGTTGGGAAGTCGGCCAGCAGGTGGCGGTGTTTCATGGTGGCCACAACGCCCTCACGGGGGCGCAGTCCATCGTCACCGTTAACAGCATTATTGGCACACGCGGTGTGCCGCGCATCAATCCCTTCAATCTGAAGCCCGGCCTGACCAACAGCAAGCTGTTCATTCGTGACCGTAACATCTGCGCCTATTGCGGCAACCACTTTCACGAGGACGTACTGACACGCGAACATATCATTCCCTTTGCCCAGAACGGTGTTGACACCTGGATGAACGTGGTGACTTCATGTCGTGCCTGCAACCACCGCAAAAGCCACCGTACGCCTGAGCAGGCCCATATGCCTTTGCTGTATGCCCCTTATGTGCCCAGCCTGTGGGAGGACTTTATTTTGCGTAACCGCCGAATTCTTGCCGACCAAATGGAGTTCTTGATAGCTCACGTGCCCAAATCGTCCAGATTAATCACCTGAATTCGGGTGCATTGGCTACACTTTCTCTGAACAACTTCAGGGAGAACGCGATGGCTTATCGGTCCATGGGCAAACAGGCGACCCGCTGGGTACTGCTGCTGGGTACGGCGTTCTCTCCGTTGTGGGTTCTGGCAGCCGAGGTTGCGCCGGTCGGACTGCAGGCGCCGGCTGAGCTGCCACCCGCGCTGATGCAGGCCAATCTCTGGGAGGCCGAGCTCGACCCCAGTGCTTTTCTTATCAGTGAAAAACTCGACGGCGTGCGCGCCTTCTGGGACGGACATGTACTGCGTTTTCGCAGTGGCCGGCATATTGTTGCGCCCAACTGGTTCATTGCCGCCTTGCCTGCGACTCCCCTTGATGGTGAGTTGTGGCTGGGTCGGGGCAGCTTTGACCAGCTCTCGGGGCTGGTGCGCCGCCAGGTGCCGCTGGATGCCGAATGGCGCGATGTGCGCTACATGATTTTTGACCTGCCCGCGGCCCCGGGTTCTTTTGCCGCGCGTGTCGCCCGTCTGCCGGTCTTGCTGGCCAGTGCTGGCGTACCGTGGTTGCAGGCGCTGGCACAATCGTTGGGTCAGGATCGCGTCAGCTTACAGCGTCGGTTGCTGCAACTCGACCGTCTGGGCGGTGAAGGTCTGATACTGCACCGCGCCGACGCCCTCTGGTTACCCGGCCGCAGCGATGCCTTGCGCAAGCTGAAAATCCGGTCTGATGAAGAAGCGCGGGTGCTGGCCTATCTGCCGGGCAAGGGCCGCCATGCCGGGCGCATGGGCGCCTTGTTGCTGGAGATGGCCAATGGTCAGCGCTTTGCACTGGGAACCGGTTTCACCGATGCCCAGCGTGATGTACCGCCGCCACTGGGCGCTTTTGTGACTTACCAATACCAGGGTCGTACGTCAACGGGCCTGCCGCGTTTTGCCAGCTTTTTGCGGTTTTACGACAACGAATGAATAAACTTGAGAACCATAAATCGAATGAAAATTAAACCTATTGCCCTGGACCGCCTGCCCGCCTTGTTGCAGTTGATGCCTAAAGCCGAGTTGCACATGCACATCGAGGGCTCGCTGGAGCCTGAACTGATGTTTGCGATGGCACAACGCAATGGCGTGGTGATGCCTTATGCTGATGTCGAAGCGTTGCGCCGTGCCTATGTATTTGACAATTTGCAGGACTTTTTGGACATCTACCATGCTGGCACACGGGCGTTGTGCACTGAGCAGGACTTTACCGATATGGGGCGCGCTTATCTGAGCCGCGCGGCCGCCGACCAGGTAGTGCATGCCGAGATGTTTTTTGACACCCAGACCCACACCGGCCACGGCCTGAGCACCGAGATGGTGATCAAGGGCTTGCATCGAGCCAGTATGGAGGCCCAGGCTGAAACGGGTATCAGCAGCACCCTGATCCTTTGCTTTTTGCGCCACCTGAGTGAAGAAGAAGCGTTTGAATGCCTCGAGCAGGCGATGCCGCATCTGGACAAGCTAGTGGGTGTGGGACTGGCCTCCAGTGAACTCGGCCATCCGCCTGAAAAGTTTGCCCGTGTCTTTGCCCGGGCCCGTCAGCTCGGCCTGCGGCTGGTGGCACATGCCGGCGAAGAGGGACCGCCGGCCTATATTTGGAGCGCGTTGGATGCGCTCAAGGTCGAGCGTATCGACCATGGCGTGCAGGCGCTGCGCGACCCGGCGCTGATGGCGCGGCTGGTGCAGGACCGGATCCCGTTGACGGTCTGCCCGCTCTCCAACTTGAAGTTGCGCGTCTTCTCGACGTTGGCCGAGCACAATCTGGGGCAGATGTTGGACGCCGGTATCGTGGCTACGGTTAACTCTGATGACCCAGCTTATTTTGGTGGTTATATCAACCAGAACTTCACCGAGACTTTTGCGGCCCTGGGTCTGGGGGCACAACAGGCCTACCAACTGGCGCACAACAGTTTTGAGGCCAGTTTTATTGATGACAGCGCACGGCGTCGCCACGTGGATCGCCTTAACGAGGTATTCGAGACCTTTGTTTGATGGTCACGACTGCTTCTCGGGCTTATCGTGCCGCGATTCTGCGCTTTGCTACTGACCGCGCTCCGGGAGAGTCCGCTGTGTATGAAGAGGACGGCCTGCTGGTGGTCGGACCGAACGCCGTCGGCGTGCAGGTGGTGCAGGCGGTGGGGCCTTATGCCCGCCTGAAGGATCAGTTTCCCGGCGTCTCGGTGACGCATTGGCCGGGGCGCATCATTGCGCCCGGTTTTGTCGATATGCATACTCACTTTCCCCAGACCGATGTCATCGGTTCGCCGGCGGAGGGCTTGCTACCCTGGCTGGAGAACTACACTTTTCCCGAGGAGATGCGCTTCTCTGACCCCGGCTACTGCGCGGCGGCAGCCCAGTTTTTTGTTGCGGAATTGCTGCGTAATGGTGTCACCACGGCGCTGGCGTTTGCCACCTCGCACTCAACCTCGGTTGATGCCCTCTTTACTGAGGCCTTAGCACAGCGCCTGCGCCTGATTACTGGCCTGTGCCTGATGGACCGTCATGCCCCGCTAGCGTTATTGAACCAGGCGGCGCCCGACGGTGTGCGTCATGGTACCGAGCAAAGTCTGGTGGACAGCGAAGCTCTGCTTACCAAGTGGCAGGGCCAGGGTCGTCTGGGCTACGCTATTACGCCGCGTTTTGCTCCCAGTTGTAGTGCCGCCCAGTTGCGCGGTGCGGGTGAGTTGGCCGCTCGCTACCCCGAGGTCTGGATTCAGTCCCATGTGGCAGAAAACAAAGATGAAATCGCTTGGGCCCGTGCCTTGTTTCCGGACTCTGCCAGCTACCTGGCGACTTACGCAGACTTTGGTCTGATGCGCGAGCGTGCGATTTACGCCCACTGTATTCATTTTGATGATGATGACCGTGCTCTGATGCGGGTCACCGGCGCGGCGGCAGCCGTCAGCCCCACCAGTAATTTGTTTCTGGGCAGTGGCTTTTTTGACTATGCGGGCGCCGACCGTATCGGCTTTCAATATGGCTTGGCCAGTGATGTGGGCGGGGGCACCAGTTTCAGTCCGTTTCACACCATGCTGGCAGCCTATTACGTGGGGCGCGAAGGGCAGACTAAGCCCGGCTTGTCGCTTTCGCCCCAGCATTTGTGGTGGCAGCACTGCGCGGGTGCAGCTCAGGCACTGGGTCTGGACGGGCGCCAGGGTCGACCGTCTGTGGGTAATTTGCAGCGGGGTTGTGAAGCGGATTTTGTGCTGCTCAATCCGCAGGCAACGCCGCTGCTGGCGCGTCGCACCGCGCGTGCCAGCAACTTGGACGAGTTGTTGTTTGCCCTGATCGTGCTGGGCGATGACCGTGTAATTGAGCAGACCGTGCTGGCCTAAGGGCAAATTACTGCACTTCTTGTCTTCGCGAGGCGAAATGACACGGCAATCCAGGTGGTCGGAAGTCATAGGCTGCCACGCTTCGCTCGCAGAGACAAAACCACGCTCTCAAAGGCCAGAGGGCTTGTTCTGGGCCACTAAAATAACGACCAACCCAGGAGTTCTGTTTCATGAGTATCAAAAGCGACAAATGGATTCGCCGCATGGCCGAGACCACCGGCATGATCGAGCCCTTTGAGCCGGCCCAGGTCCGCGAGCGTGACGGTAATAAGATCATTAGCTATGGCACCAGTAGCTACGGCTATGACATTCGTTGTGCGCCCGAGTTTAAGGTTTTCACTAACATCCACAGCACGGTGGTGGATCCGAAGAATTTTGATGAAAAAAGTTTTGTCGATTTTTATGGCGATAGCTGCATTATTCCTCCCAACAGTTTTGCACTGGCGCGCACTATGGAGTATTTCCGTATTCCGCGCAATGTGCTCACTATTTGTCTGGGCAAGAGTACCTATGCCCGCTGTGGCATCATTGTCAACGTGACGCCATTTGAGCCTGAGTGGGAAGGTTATGTCACGCTGGAGTTCAGCAACACCACGCCTCTGCCTGCCAAGATTTACGCCGGCGAGGGCTGCGCGCAAGTGCTGTTCTTCGAGAGCGATGAGGTCTGTGAAACCAGTTACAAAGACCGTGGCGGTAAATACCAGGGTCAGGTCGGCGTCACTTTGCCGCGTGCTTGATTTGCTTGGGTCGCTTGCGGTTCGGTCAGGCGGGTCATCTCCATGTGCAGCCAGTTGTGCCAGGCGGCCAGCCTTTTTACAGTGTAGGCTGGCACCGTAAAAATTTGCATTTGGGGTCGACTTGGCGTGCGTTGTCCCGCATCAGCTAAAGGTCGACCCGAAAATGGGGTAGCAGGTCAATCTTGTGCAGCAGCAAGACCTCAGCGCTGCAAAACATGTGCAGGTACTTCTGGGGTTTGTCCTCGCCCTTTGCGACCGAAAAAATGACTTTGTGTGCTTTTTCGTCCAAGTCGACAAGGTTGGACAAACTGGGTTGCTTACATTTTCGATCAAACTAAGTAGGAGTTTGAGCCTAACTGGTAATCTGTGGATTCTGTTGGCCATTGCCGATTTCACCTGATTTGTGCGAAAGGTCCATGGCAATAAAAGTGCTTAAGAGTAGGTCTGGAGGGCCCGTTTTTGTGTATGGGAGATAATCTAGGTTTGCATCCAGTTCGTGGAATGCTGCCTGCTATCGGATTGATAGCGCTAAACCTTGGCTATGAATGACCGATCTGACACTTGAATTGACCCCTGACACTTTACCCATGGCTTTTGCACAGTTGCAATTGGCTGCTCCCCTGGCCCGCGCTGTTAGTGATATGGGCTACGAGTCCATGACTCCCATCCAGGCGCAAGCCATTCCGATGGTCTTACAAGGACGTGACGTCATGGGTGCGGCTCAAACGGGTACCGGTAAGACGGCCGCTTTTGCGTTGCCGCTTTTGCAGCGCATGTTGCGCCATGAAAGCAGTTCCACCTCGCCGGCACGCCATCCTGTGCGTGCATTGGTGTTGCTGCCTACACGTGAGTTGGCTGACCAGGTGGCGCAGGCGATCAAGGACTACGCCAAATACACCCAGTTGCGCAGTGCCGTGGTGTTTGGTGGCATGGACATGAAGCCCCAGACCATTGAGCTGAAAAAAGGGATTGAAATTCTGGTGGCTACACCCGGGCGCCTGCTGGACCATATCGAGGCCAAAAACGCCATCCTCAACCAGGTTGAGTATGTGGTGCTGGATGAAGCTGATCGCATGTTGGACATCGGATTTTTGCCCGATTTGCAGCGCATCCTGTCGTATTTGCCGAAGCAGCGCATTACCTTGCTGTTTTCCGCCACCTTCTCACCCGAGATCAAGCGTCTGGCGAGCAGTTACCTGCAGAACCCGGTCACGATTGAAGTGGCCCGTTCCAACGCCACAGCGTCCACCGTTGAGCAGCACTTCTACAGCGTGGGTGACGACGACAAACGCCGTGCCTTGCATCAGATTCTTAAACAACGCGGCATGAAGCAAGCCTTTGTGTTTGTCAATAGCAAACTGGGCTGTGCACGCTTGGCCCGCTCGCTGGAACACGAAGGTCTGAAAACTACTGCGCTGCATGGCGATAAAAGCCAGGATGAGCGCTTGAAGGCGCTTGAAGCCTTTAAGTCGGGTGCTGTTGATTTGCTGGTCTGCACCGATGTAGCCGCTCGGGGGCTTGACATCAAGGATGTGCCAGCGGTCTTCAACTTTGATGTGCCCTTTAACGCAGAAGACTATGTGCATCGGATCGGCCGCACCGGTCGCGCCGGGGCTTCGGGTCTGGCGGTGACCTTTGTCTCTAAGAGCGATGCCCGCTTGGTCGGGGATATTGAAAAGCTGACCAAGTCTAAAATTGAGCTGGAAGCGGTCGAATTTGATGAAGATGTGCCCGATATTCGCAAACAGGGACGCATTAATGATGGCCGTCGCATGTATGCTGAAGGGGCGCAGGACGATTCTTCACGCCATAGCACTCACCGAGCTGGCGGTATGCGAGATGTTGCTCACGAAGGGCAATATGCGCGTCCCGAGCGGGGCCCACGCCGTGACTTCAGTCGGCCAACCCCGGCTTCGCGTGACCCTTTCTTTGACAAACCTTACGAGCCGGCAGTCGCCAAAGAGCAGACAGCGTCCTGGGACTCTGGCACCAGCCAGCGCGCTCCGAGCATCCCGACCAACATCAAGTCCAAGCGCCGCGTGGCGGCCTTGTTTAAGGCCTGAGTTGGAGGGGCCTGGCGTTTCAGCCGGGTTGCTGCGCTTGTTCGCACTTCACTTGCATCAATGTTTGCTTCAGTGGCTTCTGGTCGCCGCTAGCGCTCAGGCGTAAGGCGCTGAGGCAGCCACCCCACACACACCCGGTATCCAGCGATAGGACCTTGGGTCGGCCCAGCCAGCCCAAGGTAGACCAGTGACCAAAAGCGACGGTCGTGTCAGCCGTCTGACGACCTGGCACTTCAAACCATGGCATAAAGCCCGCTGGTGCCGTGTCAACGTCACCGCTGCTGGCAAACTCCATGTGCCCATCTGCATCACAAAAGCGCAATCTTGTCAGTGCATTCACGATGACGCGCAAGCGGGCCGTGCCAGTCAAACTGTCTTGCCAAGCATTGGGCTCACTGCCGTACAGCTGTTGTAAAAAATCACCCCAGTCGGGGCTGCGCAATACGGCTTCCACCTCACCAGCAAGTACGACGGTTTGATGCGCTGTCCAGCTTGGTAGCACGCCAGCGTGGACCATCAAAAAATCTTCACCGCCCCAGCTTTCAAACATTGCCAGATGCTGCTGACGCAGCCAGTTCAGCAGTACCGGGCGGTCCGGGGCGAGCAGTACGCTGTCCAGCGTGTCGTTGCGGTACTGCTTGCGAACGCCATGCGCAACGGACAGCAGGTGCAAATCGTGGTTACCCAGCAGACACCGGGCAGTGGCGCCATAACCGTTCAAGCGGCGCAACACTGCCGCAGAATCAGGCCCCCGGTTGACCAGATCGCCGAGTAAATACAAGGTGTCGCGACTCGGAGAAAAAGAAATCTCATCCAGCAGTCTGCCCAGGGCGCTGTCGCACCCTTGGATATCGCCAATTAAATAATATGCCATGCGGTTTATTCTCGCCGTTGTCGCCTTGCTCTGGCGCCGGTGTCCTGCAGCGTCAGGCCCGCCCGGCGAGTCGGTAGGCCAGCAAGCCGGCCCATTCGTGCAGGGCTAGATGCCATTTTTTGGCGCCTGCCGTTAAAGAGTATTGTGTCCAGGGCGTTTGCTGGCCGGCCCGAAAGTCCACTGGATAGGGCGTTACATTCCAGCCCGCTTTAACAAAAGTGGCCATAGATCGTGGCATGTGCGAGGCCGAAGTCAGTAGCAACCAGGGCTGATCAGGATGCACGCCGGCCAGGGCGGCGCTGAAAACTGCGTTCTCATAAGTCGTATGCGAGGTTGACTCGTACCGTACCTTTGAGGCGTGAACGCCCATACTGTCAAAGAAAATTTTGGCCCGATCAGCTTCCGCCAGACCTTGCACAAACAACTCGCCCTCGCCACCCGTGAACAGCAGGCGCAGGTGGGGTTGTTGTTGTAGCAGCGCCACAGGCACCGTCATGCGCTCGGCAGCTTCATTGAGTGCCACCTGGTTGTGCCCCTGCCAGACATAGGTTGATTCCAGGGCGCCGCCCAGCACCACCACACCTACGTATTTTTTTAAGTTATCCTGGGCGCCAAGGCCTGCGTATTGTGCTTCCAGTTGGCGCAACACGGCATCTGGCAGCGGCTCCCAACCCTGCAGCAGCAGCACCAGTAACGCCCCCCAACCCAGCCTCAGCCGCCATAGGTTGTTACGCCGTTGCATCAGCAGACTGGCCAGCAGTAACACCACCACCCAGGCCAAAGGTTGGGTGATGAAGGACAGGAGCTTGGAGGCAATAAACATGGTATGAAATTATCTACCACCGCCGCCAGGACCTTGATATTTGGCCGGATTGAATAGCTGCTTAACCAAGGTGAGATACTTATGTCAATTGCCCATAATTTCTTAAGGACTCACCCGTGCAAAATATCCAACGTCGACTCATCCTCGCCACCGCGGCGGCCCTGCTGGCTGGCAGCGCCCTCGCCCAGACCGCCACTGCGGTGCGTGTCGGCTCCAAAATTGACACCGAGGGCAAGTTGCTTGGCAATATGATTGCCCTGGCCCTGGAGTCCAACGGCATCAAAGTTGAAAACAAGACCAGCCTGGGCAACACCAAAATCATGCGCGGCGCTATCACCACTGGCGAGATTGACATCTATCCTGAATACACCGGAAACGGCGCGTTCTTTTTTTCGGATGAATCCAATCCCGCTTGGAAAAACGCAAAGGCCGGTTTTGACCGGGTCAGTGTGCTGGATCTGGAGAAAAACAAAATTGTCTGGCTGACCCCTGCACCGGCCAACAACACTTGGGCAATTGCGGTGCGTAAAGACGTGGCCATTGCCAACAAGCTCGTGTCGTTGGACGACATGGGTCGCTGGATCAGCGCTGGGGGGCAGTTCAAGCTGGCGGCGTCGGCTGAGTTTGCAGAACGTTCGGATGCGCTCCCGGCTTTTCAGTCGGCCTATGGATTCAAGCTTAAGCCGGAACAGCTGTTGACCTTGGCCGGTGGCGACACCTCGGTCATGATTCGCGCCGCGGCTGAAAAAACGTCTGGGGTTAATGCCGCAATGGCTTACGGCACGGATGGACCGGTCTCTGCCTTGGGGCTGGTGATCATGGAGGACACCAAGGGCGTACAGCCCATCTACGCGCCCGCACCTATTGTGCGAGCCGAAGTGCTGGCCAACCACCCTAAGATCAAAGAGGTGCTGGCCAATGTGTTTAAGTATCTAGATGGTGCCACTTTGCAGGGCTTGAACGCCAAAATTCAGCTTGAGGGTCAGGATGCGAAAAAGGTAGCTGCCGAGTTTTTGCGTTCTAAGAACCTGATCAAGTAGTCTGGGCATCTAACGCGTGAGAGGGAACCCGGTCTTTGCCATTTTGTTGCTGCTGGGGCTCGGGGCAGCGACCTGCTTGCCCCTGCTGAATGTAGCTCCCAACCGTCTGGTATCTGGCCAAGGTGTTTTGCTTTGGGAAGTCCTGCAGACCGTGCTGAGTTCCCGCAAGGTTGGAGTTCAGTGGGGCGGAGTAGCTGCAGTCGCGCTTGGATGCGGGGTGGTGTGGGGCAAACCGTCCCGGGTGATGCATGGCGCCATTGTGGCACTGGCATTTGCAGTGGTGCCAAGCCTGGTCGCGCTGTCGGGCGCCTACGCAGATCAAGTTGCACAAGTGCAGTCGCCCATTGCACGCACGTCCTGGGGCAGCGCATTTTGGGTTCTGCTGCTGTGTGTGTGTCTGATGGCCATGGATGCGCTGTACCGTCTCCAATTGGGTCTGGCCATCCGTGCGGGCCTGTGGCTCGGTCTGTTAAGTGCGGTTTTATGGCAACTAGCAGGTAGTGGCTGCGAACAACTGTCTCTCATGAAAGAGTACGTCAACCATGCGGATGCTTTCCTGCCCGCTACAGTGCGACATCTCCAGATCGTTGCGCTGGCTTTATTGCCTTCGCTGTGTCTGGGGTTGCCGCTGGGCTGGCTGCTGAATCGCCACGCGCGCTGGCAGGGCTGGTTACTGCCACCACTCAATATCATCCAGACTATTCCGTCGATTGCCATTTTTGGCCTGCTGATGGCGCCAATGGCCTGGCTGGCCGCCACCTGGCCGGGACTTACCGAACTGGGTATCAGTGGGATTGGCGTGGCGCCTGCAGTCGTTGCACTTACTCTTTACAGCTTGCTGCCTATCGTGCGCGGTACGCAGGCCGGGTTGGCCAGCGTGCCTTCCGCCGTGCTTGAGGCGGCGCGTGGCATGGGCATGAACACTTGGCAGATTTTTTGCTGGGCGCAATTGCCGCTCGCCTTGCCTGTGGTTTTGGCCGGCGTACGCACCGCCACCATACAAACTGTCGGTTTGACCGCCGTGACGGCATTGATTGGCGCCGGCGGCTTGGGCGCCATCATGTTTGACGGCCTTTTTGGTAATGCACAAGACGTGGTGTTGCTGGGTGTGCTGCCTATCCTGGGGCTGGCGCTGTTGGTAAACTTGGTGTTTGCCATGTTGGTTACCTGGACCCAAACGTCCGTGCAAGAGGTGGCTTCTTGATTCGGTTTGAAAACGTTGGCAAGTCCTATGGGGGACGCCGGGTGGTCGATGGGTTGAACCTACATGTGGCTCGGGGCGAGTTTGTCGTGTTAATTGGTGCCTCGGGCTCGGGCAAGTCCACGCTGCTGAAAATGATCAATCGGTTGGAGCCGCACGACGCTGGGCGTATTTTTTTTGATGACCGGGAAATTTACGATTTTGAGCCACGCGCCTTGCGCTTGCGTATGGGCTACGCCATTCAGTCGGTAGGCCTGTTTCCTCACTGGACGGTGGCGCGCAATATTGCCACTGTACCCTACATGCTGGGCTGGCGTGCCGGCAAAATTGCGCAGCGGGTTGACGAACTTTTGCAACTGCTCGACCTAGATCCGGCGCAGTACCGGATGCGCTATCCACACCAGCTCTCAGGCGGGCAGCAACAGCGCATTGGTGTGGCCCGGGCGCTGGCGGGTGACCCCGATGTCCTGTTGATGGATGAGCCCTTTGGTGCACTGGACCCGGTGACTCGGGCAGCCTCTCAAAGCGAACTTAAACGCATCCACCATCTATCGGGCAAGACCATTGTGATGGTGACCCATGACATTGACGAGGCGCTGCAACTGGCCACCCGCATCGTGGTTATCGACCAAGGCATCGTGTTGCAGGCAGCCACGCCTTTGGAATTGTTAACCCATCCCATCAACGATTTTGTAGCTGACTTTGTGGGGCGTAGCGATATGGGTATTAAATTACTGTCGCTGCATCGGGCGCAAGCGTTGGCGCGCGCGCAGGCAGCCATTGAGGGCCCCAACCTGCCGCCCAATGCAACGTTACGCGAGGCCATTTCGGCCATGGCTTTGCAGCAGGCGGTCTGCATCAACGTGCTTGACGCGACAGGTGCGCATATAGGGGTACTGTATGCGGCAGATGTCTTTACAGCGTTGGGTTCACCGCATGCCTGAACGCTACGGGCATGGGTACCGGGGCCTGCTCCGAGTTCTGCTACAAGACCGTCTTTGTTGGACAATCCTGCTGCTCATGGCTTTGGCGTGGGGATTGCCGTTTTCAGAGCCTTTGTTTGCCAGGCTGTTCCCTCTGCTGGATCGCCCGGTTTACAGGCAGGAGCCCTTCACCGAATTGCTGTGGCAGCACTGCAAGCTGGTGGGCATGTCCAGCGTGTTTGCCATCGGCGTCGGGAGCCTGGCAGGCGTGGGTGTGACCCGTGCTTCAGGCCAGCAATTCAAGCCTTTGGTCGACACCCTAGCCGCCATGGGGCAGACTTTCCCCCCCGTTGCCGTATTGGCTGTTGCGGTGCCTATCGTAGGATTTGGCGAGTTACCGGCTTTATTGGCTTTAGCTTTGTATGGCGTACTGCCAGTGTTTCAAAGTACGGTGGCGGGGTTGCAAGCGGTACCCCCCACGGTGCGACAGGTGGCCAGCGGCATGGGTATGTCACCGTGGATGACCTTGCTGCAACTGGAAATTCCACTGGCCCTCCCGGTGTGGTTAGCAGGCGTGCGTTCTTCCGTGATCATCAACATTGGCACCGCAGCTATTGCCTCCACGGTGGGTGCCAAAACGCTGGGTTCGCCCATTATCGTGGGCTTAAGTGGGTTCAACACGGCCTACATACTG
>JBLHZH010000010.1:0-16381 GCA_047629695.1 Rhodoferax sp. | reverse complement strand
GCTGCTGGTGATTTATGTATTGCTGGGCGTGCTGTATGAGAGCTTTATTCATCCGATCACGATTCTGGCGGGTCTGCCGTCGGCGGCGGTGGGGGCTTTGGCAACCCTGATGCTGTTCGGGCAGGATCTCACGCTGATTGCCACTATTGGCATCGTGCTGTTGATTGGCATTGTCAAGAAAAATGCCATCATGATGATTGACTTTGCGCTGGATGCACAACGTCATCGGGGCCTGACGCCCGCTGGCGCCATCCGGGAGGCCTGCATTATGCGGTTCCGGCCGATCATGATGACCACGCTGGCCGCGCTGATGGGAGCCTTGCCAATCGCGCTGGGCATTGGCGCCGGTGCTGAACTGCGCCAACCCCTGGGGCTGGCGGTGGTCGGTGGACTGGTATTTTCCCAGGCCATTACCTTGTTTATTACACCGGTAATTTATCTCGCGCTGGACCGGTTCAGCGGCAACGGACCGGTGCTGACGCCGGAAGTCGCCAGCACCTGAATCCGGCGTTTAGCCTGAAGTTGCTACACCGGTCGCGCCATGTCTGACACACCACCACCACAGGATGAGCCGCAGCCCCGTTGGGGCGTGTCGCCCGATGTGCTCAAGCTGGGTTGGATCAGTTTTTTTGACCGACCTGAACTCCGAGATGGTATTTTCGGTGTTTGCGATTTTTTTTCATGACGGTGGCCGGAGCCCCGGCCGATTTACTGGGCTTGATCGAAGGGCTGGCCGATCTGTCTGCTGCCACTCTGAGTTACTGTACGGGCTGGTTGTCGAACCGCAGCGGTAAACGCAAGGTTCTGGTGCTGATCGACTACGGCTTTTCGACCCTGGCCAGATTGATTGTGGCCTATCCGCGTGAGAGTTTGCGGGCCGCATGGCAAACCCTCAGTCCAGACTTTAAACGTTATCTGGTCTGTGCCAGCATTTTTTCACTGGCTTATTTCAGTTTCAAATTTTTGCTACTGCGCGCCCACAGGGTGGACTTTTCAGCCTGAGATATTGGGCTGCTTTATGCGTTATTTAACGTGGCATGCAGCCTGGCCGTCCCGCCGATGAAAATTTTGAGCGATCGGCTCGGGCGAGTCCGCATAGTGATATCAACTTAACTGCTTTATTTGCTTATGTGTCTTGGCTTTGTGTGGGCAACGAAGCCTTGGCAACTTCTAGTTTTATTTACCTTGCACAGCATTTTCTATGCTGCAAACGAGGCCCAGAGCAAGGCCTTTATTGCTTATCTTGAATCGGAGCGGCGGGCCTTTGCAATGGGGCTTTACAACGCATTGACCGACCTGCCTTACCTGCTGGCCTCCCTGATGGTGGAGGCCTTGTGGCTGGGGTTGCACTTTGGGTTTGTCTTTGGCTGCATCACTGATCAAAGTGACACGCTGAGCCGTTGAGTACCTTCTTGCCCCTATAACCATCATTTAAAACCGGATAATTTAAAATCTGAACTTTCATCCCGTAGGCGGGCACCGATCAGGAGAATTCATGATGCGTCACCCTTTGCCACTCTTGGGTGGGCTGTTTCTGGCGCTGGCATTGTCGGCCTGCAGCAGCTACGCGCCTCCCGACCCGCTGGTAGGCATGAGCCGCGAGGCCCTAGTGGCCAGCATGGGGCAGCCCGATTTAACGCGCCAAGTGGCGGGCGGCAGTCGGCTTGAGTATCCTCGTGGGCCTTTTGGCAAAGAGACTTGGTTTGTTTATTTTGATGTTGAGGACCGGGCTGTCCGGGCCGACCAAGTGTTGATCGAGCTCAACTTCAACCGCCTTCGGTCCGGCATGGCGCAAGAAGAAGTGCGCCAACTGCTGGGCCGTCCCAGTGACGTGAAAGGGCTAGGGCGCGACCGCGGCATGGTCTGGAGCTACCGTTACCACAACTACCTGTGTCAGTGGTTCCAGGTCGAGTTGTCGCAGCAACAGCAAGTACGCTCCAGCGGCTACGCCCAGTCGCCCGAATGTCAGGGGCGGGGCGAGTTTGACTTGTTTTAGTTGACAACTACCGACTAAAACTTCAGCTTACGCTGACTCTCGAAGTGCCGCAGTTGGCCGCTGAGTGGGTCCACAAACTCGATACGTTTGGCCAGCAATTGCAGCGGCCGCTCGAAGTCAATTTGACCTTCAGGCGTGAGAGTGGGGTACAGGCCATCGCCCATAATCGGTAGGCCGAGCGCCGCCATATGAACGCGCAACTGGTGGCGTTTGCCGGTGATGGGGTGCAGGACATAGCGGGCCAGCGCGCCGCGTACTTCGGCCACATCAATGTGGCTCACGGCATTAGGTGGCCCTTCGATTTCATGCTGAAGCATAAAATGACCAGCCTCCACCAAACGGCTTTCACGTGTCAGGGGCAGGGGAAGGTCAGTCCGCCAAGGCGCGACGGCCTCGTAGGTTTTTTTGATATTACGCTGGCTGAACAGGGCATGGTAGGGCGCTCGCGAGGCGGCTTGTACCGAGAACATCACCAGGCCGGCGGTGTCCCGGTCAATGCGGTGAATCGGCACTAGCGTGTCGATGCCCAATTTTTGCTTAAGCCGAACCAGCACGGTCTCGCGCAAGTAGCCCCCCGACGGCACGACCGGCAGAAAATGTGGCTTGTCAACGACAACCAGGTGGTCATCCTGAAACAACACCACTTCATCAAACGGGATGCGTACCTCGTTGGGCACGTTGCGGTAGTAATACACGCGAACGTGCGGTTGGTAGGCGCTGTCGGGCAACAGCGTCTTGCCCTGCTCGTCCACCACATCACCGTCCTGCATGCGTTGCTGCCAAACTGCATGCCCAACGTTGGCTAACCGTTCCGCCAGAAAATCCAATGTGGTTACCCAAGCCCCGGCGGGCAGGCCGATGCAGCTGGGTCCTACGCCCTGGCGGTCAGGTGGTTTGCGCAATGACAGACTCATTACAGTTGGCGCTTAGATTCGCACAAACACCACATCCCATACACCGTGGCCGAGCTTGATGCCCCGGTTCTCAAACTTGGTCAAGGGTCGGTAGTGGGGTTTGGGTGCGTAGCCGGCCAGTTCCGGATGGGACAGTGCGGCATTGTTTTCAAGCAATGGCTCGGCTTTGAGTACCTCCAGAATTTGTTCAGCATAAGGCTGCCAGTCGGTGGCACAGTGTAGGTAGCCACCGACCTTCAGGCGGGCCGCCAATTTGCCAATCAGAGGGGCCTGAATCAGACGGCGTTTATTGTGTTTTTTCTTGTGCCATGGGTCGGGGAAAAAGATGTGCGCGCCTTCCAGGCTTTGTAGCGGCAGCATGTGGTCAATAACCTCTACGGCATCATGAGCCACGATGCGGATATTGTGCAGGCCTTGCTCGCCAATGCGTTTGAGTAGTGCCCCGACGCCAGGTTCGTGAACCTCGCAGCACAACAAGTTTTTCTCGGGCATCACGGCGGCAATATGGGCAGTCGCCTCACCCATACCAAAGCCGATTTCCAGAATGACTGGTCGGCTGTCTGGCGTGGGCGGCTCGGTTGCTGTAGTTGCGTCTGTGGAACCTGCTGCCGTGGCAAAAGCCGCTGCAAAATCGAGCGGGCTGGCCTGGTAGGGCACTAAAAATTGTGGACCAATGTCTTCGAAGGCTTTGGTCTGGCCGGTGGTGATGCGGCCGGCACGCCGCACAAAACTCTTGATTTCTTTGGGATAAGGGACGCCATCCGGTGCGCTGCGCCGGATGCGTAGAATGCGGGCGCTATCAGCGCTGGCAGGTAGGGTTGATTTTTTGTCGTTCACGGGACAAGATTGTAGAGAGACGGCCCGCTCTGCTGCCAGGCACGGACCCAGGCCGCCAGAGCTTCACTGTTGCTGTCTTGCTGCACAGGCAGACCCAGTACCCGCGCGGCGTGATTGAGGGCGCTTAAAGGCTGGCGGGTGTCCAAAGCGGTGGCGCCGTTTTGTTTGGACAGTTTCTCGCCGTTGGCACCCCATACCAGCGGGCTATGCAGGTAACGCGGGGTGGCTAGACCCAGGGCCTGTTGCAGCAGAATTTGTCGTGCCGTGTTGTCGCGCAGGTCTTCGCCCCGCACCACGTCGCTGATCCCCTGCGCGGCGTCGTCCACCACCACCGCCAGTTGGTAGGTAAAGCAGCCATCGGCCCGCTGCAGCACAAAGTCCCCGACCTCGGTGTTCACATCCTGTTGCTGCGGCCCCAGACGCCGGTCCTGCCATTGGCAATTGCCTAAAGGTATGTTTGATGCCGATTGATCGGTGCGAAGCCGCCAAGCCCTTTCGGTTGCTGCTGGTTGGTCTGTGGTGTCGATGGGTTGCAGCCCGGTCGGACGGCAGGTGCCTGGGTAAATACGCTCGCTATGTCGGGAGCGTGGCTGACCAAGGCGGTTAAGTGCGATTTCAATGACAAGACGTGAGCAGCTGCAGGGGTAAACCAAGCCAAGAACCTGTAACTGTTGCAGTGCCTGTTGGTAGAGGGGGATGCGCTGCGATTGCCAGATCGGCGGTGCATCGGGCAGCAGGCCGCAGTCGGCCAGTTGCTGCAGTATCAGTCGGTCCATGCCGTATACGCAACGTTGCGTGTCTAAGTCTTCCATACGGACCAGCCACTGCCCGCCGTGCGCACGAGCGTCCAGCCAGCTGGCCAGTGCCGCCACCAGTGAGCCGGCATGCAGCGGTCCGGTGGGCGAGGGCGCAAAGCGGCCGGTATAAGCGGTCAAGCCACGGCCAGTGCCAGCTCCAGGCCGGAGATAAAGGCGTTTTCTACCCGGTGGCCGAGGCACCAGTCGCCACAAACGCCCACGCCGGCCTTCCTGTCCCAGAGATGCGACTTGCCCAGCGGCACCAAGGTCTTGGCGTAGAGCCAGCGCTGGACATCTACGTAGGCGGGTTCGGCCCGGATGCCAGTAACTTCAGAAAATGCTTTCAGTAGCTTGGCTTGCACGCGCGGAACGTCGTCATCCAGATGCTCTTGCGACCACGCGGCACTGGCTTGTACGGTCCAGCGCTCGACCGGGCTTCGTTTGGGTTTGGAGGACTCACGGGCCAGCCAGGCAATGCGGTGGTGGGTGCTGCGTGCCGCGTTCCATTGGGGCCCCAGACTACCCAGTCCCGGTTGCATGGCCTGTGGAAAGGCCAGCATTAGCGTCCAGCAGGGCGCTACGCTCACGCTGTCGACTTGCTTGATTATCTTCTCAAACTGCGATGCGGTTTGCAGCAGGGCACGGCTTTGGGCCGGTGGCAGGGCCAGTAGCACGGAATCAAAACCTGAAAACACATGTTGCGCTTCCTTCGGTCCTTTGGTACGGAGTTGCCATTGACGCGGATTGAGTGCATCACGCTCCAAATGGGTGACCCGGGTTTCCCGTTCTATAGCCTGCTGATCGAGCAGCGGCTCGGCCCAACCCTTGACCAGTGCGTTCATGCCGGGAATCGGGACCCAGTGAGCGTCCCGGGTGCCGCTAACCGATTTGGTGACACCTCCCAGTTCGTCTAGTACCCGCACATTATTGGCACTCCAGGGTTTGCACAGGCCCGGCACGGTTTCCATGGCCTCGATAAATCGCGGGTCACGGGCCGTGAAATACTGCGCGCCGTGGTCAAAGGTGCCAAAGTTGCTGTTGCGCGTGGCCATGCGCCCGCCCAGGCCAGCACTCTTTTCGAATACCGTGACCCGGTGGCCGGCCTGGACCAACGTACGGGCGCAGGTGATGCCGGCCATGCCGGCACCGATCACGGCAATGTGTTTTTGTCTGGTTTGTGATTTGGATGTACTCATGACCGATTTCTCCAATTAATTTTGTATGTCTGGCACTTTACACGCACCGGTGCCGCGCCAGTAAGGCGAACCGGGTTGCCGGACTTTCCAGCTGGCCTAACCACCAGGCAAGTGCCCGGCCATGGCCCGACCTGGCCAGATTGCGCCAGGCGTAGTAGACCCGCACGATGCGTTCGGGTCGCTCAACTTGTTTAACCACTAGGCGCCCGGTGTCGATAAAGTCGCGGGCCATGCCTTCCGGTACAAAACCGCCGCCTAGCCCACGCAGCTGGGCGTCGAGCTTGGCCTGCATGGTGGCGACTGTAAATACGTCCTGCCCACCCAGCAAACCAAAGCTTAGGCCGTTACCACGGGCAATCGTGTCAGCCACAGCCACGGCGCGGTACTGCCGCAGCAGCTCGTCAGACAGCGGCTCGGGCGCGTTTGCCAGCGGGTGATGCGGTGCGACGGCATAAACAAAATGAATGTCGCCCAGCGGTTTGCCGTGGATGCCGGCGTAGTTGACCGATTCCGCGACTCCCAAGGCCAGATCCGCCTGGCCTGAAGTCAGGGCGGCCAACGTGCCCGACAGTGTTTCGTCGCGCAGTTTGATGCGGGTAGGCGGGTTCAGGGCTAGAAAACTTTCGCAAAGTTCCATTACCGTCGCCTTGGCGATGATGCCGTCAACTGAGATGGTCAGTTGTGGCTCCCAGCCGGTGGCCACGCGCTTAACCCGGTTTGCCACAACGTCAATTTCCTCCAGCAAGCGGGCACCCTCGCGCAGCAACTCGACGCCGGCTTCGGTCAGGCGTGCTTGGCGCGAACTGCGGTCGTACAAAAGTACGTCCAGCGCATCCTCAATCTGGCGCACCCGGTAGGTCAGGGCACTGGGCACTAGGCCGAGTTCACGGGCGGCAGCCGCAAAACTGCCGGTGGCCGCAATGGTTTGCAGCATGGCCAGAGCGTCAGGGGTCAATACATCGCGGGCGTTTGGCACTGAGCGGTCCATTTAATTCGAATTATTTGAATGATGCCATCAAATGTGACTAGCCACTGCCCCCGCCTTGAGGGTTACAGTTATATTCATTAAAGGAGATCGTTGTTATGTTAAAAATTCGAAAATCCAAAGAGCGTGGTTTTGCCGACCATGGCTGGCTCCAGTCCTTTCACAGTTTTTCATTTGCTGGTTATTACGACCCGCAGTTCATGGGCTGGGGCAATTTGCGCGTCATTAACGAAGACTGGGTGGCGCCCGGCAAGGGTTTTGGCACTCACGGTCACCGCAACATGGAGATTGTCACTTATGTGTTGCAGGGTTCACTGGCGCACAAAGACAACATGGGTAACGTCAAAGCGATTCCGCCGGGTGATGTGCAGCGCATGAGTGCCGGCACCGGTGTGCAGCACAGCGAGTTCAACCATGCGCCCGACGATACGACCCATTTGTTGCAAATTTGGATAGAGCCCAATGTGATGGGGATTGAACCCAGCTACGAGCAAAAGACCTTTGTCAGTGCCGAGAAACAAGGCCAATTGCGACTGGTTGCTTCACCCGATGGCGCCCGCGGGTCGGTGACGGTGCATGCCGATGCCCGGCTCTACGCCGGCTTGTTCGATGCGGACCAAAGCGCCCAGTTGACGCTGAAGCAGAATAGAAAATGTTATGTGCATGTGGTGCGCGGTGACTTGTCTGTGAACGGTGAGGCCCTTATGACTGGCGATGCGGCCCTAATTGAAGGCGAAAATCAGATTACGTTGTCGCAGGGCAAAGAGGCCGAAGTGCTGGTGTTTGACCTCGTTGCCTGATAATCATTTTCAACATTTACTAACCGTTCAAGGATTTCCAATGTCAAAAATTGCTGTCGTTTTTCATTCGGGTTATGGTCATACCCAGCGCATGGCGCAGTCGGTGGCCCAAGGTGCTGACGGCGAACTGATTGCAATCGACGCCGATGGCAATTTGCCTGAAGGCGTCTGGGAGACACTGGCTGCGGCCGATGCGATTATTTTTGGCTCGCCGACCTATATGGGTAGCGTCAGTTGGCAATTCAAGAAGTTTGCCGATGCTTCCAGTAAGCCCTGGTACACCCAAGACTGGAAAGACAAAATTTTTGGTGGTTTCACCAGCAGTGCCAACGTCAACGGCGACAAACACTCCACACTGCACTACTTCATCACACTGGCGATGCAACATGGCGGTGTCTGGGCTGGTACCGGCTTGAACTACAACAACACCAAGACCTCACAACGTAGTGATGTGAACTACTTGGCCTCTTCGGCCGGCCCCATAGCCCAAACACCGGGTGATGCCAGCGCCGAAGAAATGAACCCCGGTGACCTAGAAACCGCCCGCCTGTTTGGCGAGCGCATGGCCGCTGTCGTGAAGAAGTTCAAGGACTGACACACAGGTTGACGCCGAGCGTACGACGTTCATCAAAGACAAAGCAGCTGCCTTGGTAATGCGTGCCCCCGGTTTCTTCAAAATACTTCAGGATGCCACCCTCCAACTGGAAGACATGGGACAGGCCGGCTTGGTACATCAAAATGGCGGCTTTCTCGCAGCGGATCCCTCCGGTACAAAAACTGACCACTGTTTTACCTTCCAGTTCGGCTTGGTGGTCTAGCAGCGCTTGGGGGAACTCAGTAAATTTGTTGATGCGCCAGTCAATGGCGTCCGTAAAGCTGCCGTGGTCCACTTCAAAAGCGTTGCGGGTATCGAGTGTGACCACTGGGCGGCCGTTGTCGTCAACGCCAGCGGCGAGCCAGCGCTGCAGGGTGGCTGCTGTCACCGCAGGGGCTCGATCGGTCGCGGGTTGAATCGTAGGGTGGTCCATGCGGATAATCTCCGGCTTGACCTTAATCAGCATCTTTTTAAATGGTTGCTGGGACGACCAGCTCTCCTTGGGGGTCAGGTCGGCAAACCGGGGGTCCAGCCTGAGCTGGTCTACAAAGGCCATGACGGCCTCAGCCGGTCCGGCTAAAAAAAGATTAATGCCTTCTTCGGCCAGCAAAATGGTGCCTTTAAGCGGCAGGCTCAGAGCGTGTTCAAGCAAAGTGGTGCGCAACATGGCCGCATCCGGCAGGGGCACAAATTTATAGGCAGAGATGTTCAGGATAGTATTCACAGCACAATTCTAATAACTTGGTCGGCAACAGGGCAGAATCAAGGCATGCCAAAACCCACTCTACCCCAGATTTTCCGGTGCCCGCTGGTGGTCGGGGCGTCTGCTTTCTTGTGTTGCAGCCGGTCGACTACATGACCAAAAGTCTGATCCAGACCCGCATGCTGCTGACAGCTTTGTTACCGGTAACTTTGCTGGCCCTGTTGCTGGCCGGTGTGTTTTTGTTCGTTCAGTCCACAGACTTGGAAGAGGCTCACAATCAGCGCGCCAGTTCTCTGGCCCGTCAACTGGCCACAGCCAGCGAATATGGCCTGTCCTCGGGTAACCTTCGCCATTTGCAAACGATTGCTGATCGGGCTTTGCTAGAGCCGGATGTGCTCGCCGTTGCTATGCTTGATGTCAAGGGGCGTTATCTGGCCCGTGCCGGCTTGTCCGTTTACACCGACAGGTCGGCGCCCCTGCCGTTGGCCAGCGCTTTGTTGCCAACCGCTGTCAGTACTGATTTGTTATCGCAACCCATCACGGACAGTTCTCTCAGGCGCGACGATCTGTTTGAGGTGATGACACTGGCGCTTACGTCCTCCCAGGTCATGGGCCATGTGCTGATTTCTTTTTCGCGAGCGGCCCTACTGCAACGGGTACGTAATATGTGGTTACTGGGCTTGGCGATTACGCTGGGTGCACTGTTGCTGGGCGGTTTGCTGGCGGTTCGTCTGGGGCAGCGGGTGATGCACCCGATCTTGCGTATGTCCGAGATGATCGAGCGCATCGGTCAGGGTGAGTTGGCGACCCGGAACCTGGTGCTGCCCGATGACCCGTTGCAAAATCTGCAGCGGGGCTTGAACCAGATGGCAGAGCGTCTTGAGTTGGGTCGTGATGAACTGGAGCAGCGTGTCACCCTGGCCACGCTGGCGCTGCGCGAAAAAAAGGAAGAGGCCGAAACGGCGACCCAGGCCAAGTCTTATTTCTTAGCCGCTGCCAGTCATGATTTGCGGCAGCCAACTCATGCCCTTGGCATGTTTGTCGCACGACTGGAGCAATTACCACACGACTCACAAACTCGGCATTTAATTGGCAACCTGGAAGCTTCGGTGCAGGCTATGCAGGACTTGCTGGACGGGTTGCTTGACATCTCCCGGCTCGATGCCCAGTCCGTACAAGTCCAGTTGCGCCCGTTTCCGCTGGCCGACATATTCGATTCGTTGGAGGCCGGGTTGGGCGTGACGGCACTGGAGAAAGGGCTGCGTCTTCGCATTCGCCCAACGCCTGTCTGGCTGCTCAGTGACCCCGCGCTGCTACAGCGTCTCTTGCTGAATCTGGTCGTCAATGCCGTGCGCTACACCGCCACTGGCAGCGTGCTGGTGGTGTGCCGGGTGGAGGCGGACGGCCTGCACGCCCGCATTGAGGTCTGGGACAGCGGTATCGGTATTGCCCCGGTACATCAGCAGGCGATCTTCAAGGAGTTTTACCAAGTTGGCAACAAGGAACGGGATCGCAGCAAGGGTCAGGGATTGGGGCTCAATATTGTTGAACGTACCGCCCATTTGTTGGGTCACCGTCTGCAGATGCGCTCCAGCCTAGGGCGGGGTACCCGTTTCAGTGTGCAAGTGCCGCTATTGCCTAAAGGCACGCCGTTGCCACAGGCCCTTCCAGGCATGACCAGTCTGGGTGATGACTTGGCAGGACTCGTGGTGTTGGTGGTTGAGGACGATGCTCTGGCACGTGAGGGCTTGGTCAGTTTGCTGGCCTCGTGGGGCAGCGTGGTCGGTGTCGCAGAAGACCTGACCAGTGCGCTGTGGCAGTTGACTCACGGATTGATGCCTGATGTGATTGTCAGCGACTACTTGCTGCGCGCGGGAGAAGTAGGCATTGAGGTGATTCGTCAGGTACGTCTTGCGGCGTGTCGCCCGATCCCTGCCTGCCTGATGAGTGGTGATACTGATCCCAAGCTGATGCAGGCGGCCAAACGGGCCGGTTTGACTTTGCTGCACAAACCGGTGCGCCCAGCCAAACTGCGCAGCCTGATTCGTCGCCTTGCCGCTGACGCTCAGGTCGATAGATTTGATTTAAGGTAGCCGAGACGACTGGCGGCCAGCACCGCCTGAATGCGGGTTTGCACGCCAAAAGCGCGTAACACCCCGGTAACGTGGGTTTTTGTGGTTTCATCAGCCAGATGCAGGGTCTGACTGATCTCCTTGTTGGAGCGCCCGTCCAGCAGCAAATGCAGCACCTGCATCTGGCGCGGGGTGAGTTGTGGTGTATTTGGAATGGCTCGGTTGGCACTGGCGTTTTCAGGGAGGGCGCGCAAATCGGATGGCACATAGACCTCGCCCGCCAGCACCTGCTGCAGGGCTAAAAGTAATTCGTCGCTGAGGCCAGACTTGGTCAGAAAACCGGCTGCCCCCTGGGTCAGCGCCTGTCGCATGATTTGGGGGGTGACCGAGCCCGACAACATGACAATCGGTAGTTCAGGGTGATTCTTGCCAAAGATGGCGAGGGCCTCAAGCCCGCCTATGTCAGGCAGATGGTAGTCCAGCAACACCAGATCAATATCAGCGTGGTGTGAGGCCAACTCCAAAGCACGCGCACAGTGGGGCGCTTCCAGCACTTGCACTTGTTCATCCAGTCCTTTGAGCACCTGGCACAGGCCCGCGCGCACCAAAACATGGTCATCAACCACCAAAATTTTCAAAACGCGGGTCCCAACGTTTTCTTACAATAGAAGTTATGTTTGTTCACTTGCGCCTCCACACCGAATTTTCCGTCGTTGACAGCACCAACCGTATCGATGATATCGTCAGTTGCGCCGCCGCTGATGGTCAGCCTGCATTAGCCATTACAGATCTGAGTAATCTGTTTGGTGCCATCAAGTTTTACAAGCAAGCCCGTAAACGCGGCGTGAAGCCGTTGATTGGTACAGAAATCTGGCTGGAAGGCTTGGGCAAAGATGCCCGCGCCCTGTCGCGATTGGTACTGTTGGTGCAAAACAACCAGGGTTATCTGAATCTGTCCGAGATGCTGGCACGGGCCTGGACCCAGCAGGCCAGTAAGCCGCAAGCCTCCGTCAGTCTGGACTGGCTAAAAGAGCTTAACGAGGGTCTGATTGTCTTGTCCGGCGCTCAGGCTGGACCCGTCGGGCAGGCCTTGGTGCAAGGCGATATTGTTCGGGCCGAGGACGCTGCTTGGCAACTGGCGGCTATTTTCCCTCAGCGTTTTTATCTGGAGTTGCAGCGTGCCGGTCGGGTAGACGATGAAGCCCAGGTGGTGGCGGCCGTGCAGTTGGCGGCGCGCCTGATCCTGCCTGTGGTCGCTACGCACCCGGTGCAATTCACCCTGCCGGACGATTACGAAGCGCATGAGGCCCGAGTCTGTATTGCCGAGGGTGAAATTTTGGGCAATCAGAGGCGCGTTCGTAAGTTCACACGCGAGCAGTATTTCAAGTCTGCCGCGCAGATGGAGGCGCTGTTTGCCGATGTGCCGACGGCGCTTGCCAACACCGCAGAAATCGCCAAACGCTGCAACCTGACGCTGGTGCTGGGCAAGCCGCAGTTGCCGGATTTCCCCACCCCCGAGGTGAATGGCGAACGCACAACGCCGGAGGACTACTTTCACTATACCTCGCACGAGGGACTGAAAGACCGTTTGCTGCATCTTTACCCGGACGAGGCCCGGCGTGAAAGCGAGCGTCCGCGCTATGTGGCCCGACTGGAATTCGAGATCGCCACCATTGTCAAAATGGGATTTCCAGGCTACTTTTTGATTGTGGGCGACTTCATCAACTGGGCTAAAAACAATGGGTGTCCGGTGGGGCCGGGTCGGGGTTCCGGTGCCGGCTCGCTGGTGGCCTATTCGCTCAAGATTACCGATCTGGACCCGCTGCAGTACAACTTGCTATTTGAGCGTTTTCTGAACCCCGAGCGGGTTTCGATGCCCGACTTTGATATCGACTTTTGCCAGACCAACCGCAATCTGGTAATTGATTACGTTAAGACCAAGTACGGCAAGGACGCGGTCAGCCAGATTGTGACCTTTGGCACCATGGCAGCGCGGGCCGCGATTCGTGACGTGGGCCGCGTGCTGGACATGAGCTATACCTTTTGCGATGGCATCAGCAAGCTGATTCCCAACAAGCCGGGCGTCAGCGTGAGCTTACAGTTGCCACCGCCCGGACGCAAAAAAGACGATAAAACGGTTTACGCCACCGAGGCCGAACCGATTCTGGCTGAACGCGAAAGCAAGGAAGAAGACGTCCGCATACTGCTGGAGCTGGCGCGCAAGCTGGAAGGCATGACCCGCAATATCGGCATGCACGCGGGTGGCGTGCTGATTGCACCCGGCAAATTAACCGACTTTTGCCCACTCTATCAGCAGCCTGGCAGCGAATCGGCGGTAAGTCAATACGATAAAAACGATGTTGAGGCGGTCGGGTTGGTCAAGTTCGACTTCTTGGGTCTGGCAACACTGACCATTCTGGAGATTGCCCGCGAATTCATCATGAAGCGGCACCCGGGTCAGGAAAACTTTGCTTTTGAGAACTTGCCGCTCGATGACGCCAAAGTTTACAAATTGTTCAGCGAAGGCAAGACCGAGGCGGTGTTCCAATTTGAGTCGCGCGGTATGCAGGGCATGCTGAAAGACGCCAAGCCGACCCGACTGGAAGATCTGATTGCCCTTAACGCCCTGTACCGGCCCGGTCCGATGGACCTGATTCCCAGTTTTGTGGCGCGTAAGCACGGTCGTGAAGAGGTCATTTATCCGCATCCGCTGGTGGCAGAGATGCTGTCCGAGACTTACGGCATCATGGTCTACCAAGAGCAGGTGATGCAGACCGCGCAGATTCTGGGCGGCTACTCGCTCGGTGGCGCTGACATGCTGCGTCGCGCCATGGGTAAAAAAGACGCTGACGAGATGGCTCAGCATCGCCAGATTTTTCGTGATGGCGCGCTTAAAAATGACATCAAGACGGCTCAGGCCGACGAAGTGTTTGACTTGATGGAGAAATTTGCCGGCTACGGTTTCAACAAGTCGCACGCCGCCGCCTATTCGTTGCTGGCCTACCATACCGGTTGGCTCAAGGTGCACTATACGGCCGAGTTTTTCTGCGCCAACATGACGGTGGAAATGGGCGATACAGACAAGCTTAAAGTGCTGTACGAGGATGCGCTGAAGATGGGACTGACCTTCGAGCAGCCCAATGTGAACACCGGTGTGGGCCGCTTTGAGCCGATCACAAACAAACAAATTCGTTACGGACTGAGCGCCATAAAAGGCTCGGGCCAGCAAGCCATTGAGGCGGTTGTAGCGGCGCGAGAGGGACGTGGTGGCGGACCGTCCGGCGATGTTGCTGGCCCGTTCAAGAGTTTGTTTGATTTCTGCGTGCGGGTCGATCGCAGCCGCATCAACAAGCGCACGGTCGAGGCCCTGATCAAGGCCGGTGCCTTCGATGCGATTGAGATCAATCGGGCGTCTCTGCTGGCCTCGGTTGACCGGGCTTTTGAGTTCGGTGCTGCCGCTGTGGCCAATGCCAATCAGGGTGGCCTGTTTGATATGGGCGGGGCGGATGACCATGGCTCCAGCACGCAGGAGCCTGATCTGGTGGCCGCGCCGCTGTGGGGTGTCAAGGAACGGCTCGTTCTTGAAAAAACGGCAGTCGGTTTTTACCTCTCCGGGCACTTGTTTGACGAGGTGGTGCAGGAGGTGCGCCGCTTTGCCCGGCGTCAGTTGGACGATTTGATTGATACCAGGGAGCCGCAACTGATGGCCGGCATCATCAATGATTTTCGTGTCATCAATGGTCAGCGCGGCAAACTCGCCCTGTTTAAGCTGGACGATAAAACCGGTGTCATCGAGGCTCGGGCCGACGAGGCACTGATCAATGCACATAAAAACTTACTCAAGGATGATGAACTGGTAATCATTATGGGTCAGCAAAAGCCTGACCGTTTTTCGGGCGGCATGCAGCTGACGGTGCTCCAGATCTGGGATCTTGAGCAGGCACGCTGCCGTTTTGGTAAATACCTGCGGGTGACCGTTAGTGCCGACCCCAGCGTTCCCACTCCCGATGTGGCTCGTATGCTCAAGGACTATCCTGTGCGACGGGAGACCAGCGAGCAGGGCGAGGTGCTGCGTGGACTTGGTGTGCGACTGATGGTGTCGCGCCAGGGTGAGACTGGAACAGCCACGGCCGAGTTGCAGCTCGGCGACGCGGTCCACTTCTTCCCGACCAACGATGCCTTGACTAGCTGGCGCCTGCAGGCAGACCAAGGTCGGGCCGATATCGTGTACGAGTAAATAGTGGCCCTTCTTGTTTCTGCGAGGCCGCAAGCTGCAGCAGCTCATGATTTATTGGATTGCCGCGTCGCTGGCGCCTCTTTCCATGAACGTATAGTTTTTTATCCAGTGTTTTGCATTGGCGTGACTGTTTGCCCTAGTATGCCAAGACGAAGCGGAGGCGTGGACTGTCACGCTTCGCTCACAGAGACGAGGGGGTGGTGGTTATTGCCTAGGCAACCCGGGCGCCCGCGCCAGCGATTAGGGTGTGGTTTTTCGCCGATTTCTAGGCTTTTGACAGTATGACGTGAAGGCCCTTCCCCTATTGCTGCACCACGGCACTTGGAAGACCCTTGTTCAAGGTCCGTGTGCGGTATCGAGTCGAATTCGGTAAACTCGCAAAGACGCCGCTCTTTGTCAGTCTTTGGGGCGGAAGCTGATAATAAGGGTGGTGGGTACGCGGCCGTCGGTGTCGGGTGGTAGCTTCTCGGTCTTGTCGATCGCCCGCAAAACTGCATCGTCCCAGGATTTGACGCCGCTGGTTTTGATCAGACGACGACTGGCAATGCTGCCGTCCGAAGTGGTGCGCACCTCTACTTCGGCCATTGGGTTGCCACTCACATCGTCGACAAAAACAATATTGGGACGGATACTGGCACGAATGCGACCGCCATAGCTGGCGGAGGGGCCCGAACTGCGCAGGGCGGTGCCGGTCGCGCCGTTACTGCCCGTGGCGCCTGCCAGTCCGGCCATGCGTTTCAAGTTGGCTGCGCGCTGGACTTCTTGTTGCTGTGCTTCCTGCTTGGCTTGCAGGGCCTCCTTGCGATTGGCGGCATCCTGAACAAGTTTCTTTTTCTCCTCGGTAGCCTGTCTTTCCGCTTGCAGACGTTGTTTTTCGAACTGCTCACGTTGTGTCTGCTCGCGCTTGTCTTGCTCTAGCTTGGCTTGCAGACGTTTTTTCTCCAGTGCCTGTTTTTCTACGTTCAGCTTTTCCTGCTTGAGGGCTGCCAGGCGTTCTTTTTCAAGACGCTGCTTCTCTAGTGCTTTCTTTTGCTGGGCCAGCTGTTGCATTTCTTGCTGCTGCTTTTCTTTTTCAAGTTTTCGCTTTTCCTGTGCCAAGGCAATGCTGGGGTCGGGCAACTGGAGTTCAACCTTCGGCGATGCGGGCATTGGCGGTGCAACGAGTTTCGGGATCGGCGGCGGTGGCGGGGCCACGGGGACAGGCACCGGAACCGGTGCAGGTACAGTTTCTTTCAATTGGGCTGCCGCT
>JBLHZH010000009.1:0-17194 GCA_047629695.1 Rhodoferax sp. | reverse complement strand
GGGGCTGGCGCTTGAGCACCTTGAGTTATTTCATTTTTAAGCATCTTTAATTAAAAAATCATAGGACTGAACGCGAAAAATAGGCTTTCAAAATGCCCTCGGGTAAACGCGTGAGTTAGAAATATAGTTTCATATAAATAAAAATTTTTAGAATTTAATTGCAGAAAATAGAGTTGGACTCAATAGACCGAAAAATGCTGAGGCATCTGCAGGCCCATGGACGGGCGTCAAATCTGGAGCTGGCTGAAGTGGCCCAGTTGTCGCCCGCGCAGAGCCACAGGCGTCATCGTCGCTTGGAGGAACTGGATTTCATCTCGCGTTATGAAGCACGCCTCAATCCTGAACGGCTGGGACTGAGCGTGGTGGCCTTCATCCATGTGGCCATGGAAAAAGGCCATATCCGGGAGGTGCGCAAATTCATTGATGTGATCGCTGACCTGCCGGAAATCCTGGAGTGTTATTCGGTGACGGGCGATTTCGACTATGTGATCAAGGTCGTTGCGCAGGACCTGAGTGCGTTGTCGCGTTTCCTGATGGAAACGCTGATGCGCTTGCCTGGCGTCAACAGTGTGCGCTCAAGCGTCTGCCTCGACGAGATCAAATGCACCAGTGCCTTGCCGCTGCCGGGCTGAGGTCCGGTGAGCTGGTCGCAGCGGCTAGCGCGGGCGATGCATCTTGAACAACTGTTCCGGTCCGATAGAGAAATAATCAGCCGGACCGCCGCCACGCAGGATGTGCCCGGCAGCAGCGGTGTTGTAAATGCCGTCTTCCAGCAGGGTTTGCGCAATGTGCACGGCCACCACCTCGCCCAGCACCAGCCAGGTCGGTACCAGGTCGCCGTTGGCACCCTGCAGTTGCACGATCTGGGTGCAGCGGCACTCAAAAGAGACCGGGCTCTCCAGCACACGCGGCACGGCCACCACACGTGATGCCAGCGGCGTCAGCCCGGCCAGTGCAAACTCGCTGACCTCGGGCGGCACGGCGGCGCAGGTCTGGTTCATGGCTTCAGCTAGCGGGCGGGTCACCAGGTTCCAGGTGAATTCGCCGGTTTCTTCAACGTTGCGCACCGAGTCCTTGTGGCCGATGCTGGCAAAGCCGACGATCGGCGGCGTGTAGTTGAAGGCGTTGAAAAAGCTGTAGGGTGCGAGGTTGAGTGCGCCCGCTGCACTCTGGGTAGCGATCCAGCCGATCGGACGCGGCCCGACGATGGCGTTGAAGGGGTCGTGCGGCAGGCCGTGGCCGTGACGGGGTTCGTAAAAATGAATGTTGTCGGTCATGTGGGCAAGTCCAGATTGAGGTCAAGCATCACGATACCTGAATTTGTGCATGAATTCAGTTGGCTTCCATCCGGTCGCGCTGTGCCAGCGCCGGGAACAGCCGTAACCAGGCGACGGCAATCAGCATGGTGCCGAGCCCGCCGGAGACGACCGAGCCGACTGGGCCAAATAAGGCCGCAGTAGCCCCCGACTCAAATTCGCCAAGTTGGTTGGAGGCGCCAATAAAGAGCGAGTTGACGGCTGCGACCCGGCCCCTCATTTCATCGGGTGTTTCAAGCTGCACCAGCGTCGTGCGGGTCACCACACTGATACTGTCGGCGGCGCCGGTAATGACCAGGGCCAGCAGCGACAGGCCGAAATGGGCCGACAAACCAAACACCACGGTGGCCAGTCCAAATACCGCCACGGCGGTCAACAAGCGGTGGCCGACATGACGCTGCAACGGCCAGCGCATAAGAAACAGCGACACCGCCAGTGCCCCGACGGCGGGGGAGGCGCGAAGCAAGCCCAAACCGGCCGGCCCGGTGTGCAAAATGTCGCGTGCATAGATTGGTAGCAAGGCGGTGGCACCGCCCAGCAGAACGGCGAACAGGTCCAGCGAGGTGGCCCCCAGCAGTACCTTGCGCTGCCAGACAAAGGCCACGCCGGCCGTGACCGTGTGCCAGTTCGCGGCCAAGGTGGCAGGCTGGTGCGGGTAGCGTACGACGAGCGTCAGTCCACCCGCTGCCAGCAACAGGACCAGACAGCTTAGATAGACCGTGGTGGCGCTTGACACATACAGCAAACCGCCGAGCGCCGGACCGCAGATGATGGCAGCTTGCATGCCACTTGAGCTCAGTGCAATGGCGCGTGACAGCAGTTGCCGGGGCACCAGCAGAGGCGTCAGCGCCTGTTGGGCAGGCATCTGAAAAGCGCGTGCCATGCCCAGGACAACCGAGATGCCCAGAATCAGTTCCCGCGTGGCGAAGCCATCCTGAGTGGCCATCACCAGCAACAGTGCCACGCCGGCCTGTACCAGCATGCAAGTGGCAAAGATACGGCCGCGATGAAGCCGGTCTGCTGCATGACCGGCCGGCAAGGTCATCACCAGCGCCGGAACAAACTGGAACAGCCCGACCAGACCGAGGTCCCAAGGGCTGGAGGTGATGTCGTACATGTGCCAAGCCACCGCCACCATCAACATCTGATTGGCTATGACACCGGCCAGGCGGGCTAGCCAGAAGCGTATGAATTGGTGTTGTGCAAAAAGTCGGTCGTATGACTTGCCTGGCATGGGGTTTGACTAGCTGTCCCAGTCGCCGCCACCGCCGCTGCCTGTCAGGGTGTCGTCGTCCCAGGCGCTGCTGTCGTTGATGCCAAAGTTCTGACCACCCAGGTCGTTGTTGCTGTCGTTCAGCGGCGTGTAGTTATTGCTGGCAAGGTTGCCCGGTGGCGGCGTGGTGGCGTCGTTATGTCCCATTAGGCTTTTACCGATAGCTTGTGCAGCCATCACGCCAGCGCCTACGGCCAGGCCGGTAGCCAAACCCCCCATCACTTTGGTCCCCAGGCCACTGCTGGGTGGCGCGGCATAACTTGGGGCCGGGGCCATGCTGTTGTTGTCAGCACCGGCCATGCCAAAGCGTTGTGCACCAGCCAACCCACCCTGAAACGGGTTGTTCTGGTTGGCGTAGGCCGGTTGGGGCGACGGTGCCTGCGCGTAGGCCGGTGTTTGTGCCTGATTTTTGCGCAGCAGCAGGAAGACGCCAAAGGCGAGGGCGGCACCGCCCAGTGCCAGCGCCAGGGTCCACGGGAAGGGCGCTACCGGGGCTGGTCTCGGGCTGGCCAGGTGCGGGCTCAGGTCGCTGACGGGCGGCTGGATGACTTTGCTGCTGTTGAGTTCCTGGCGCAGCGCCTGCACCGCTTGCGGCTTGGCAAAAGGCAGACCCGGGGCCAGTTTTTCAGCCGTGGCCAAGGCCTCACGGGCGAGGCCTGCCTTGCCCTGACGCGCTAACAACTCGGCCTGCACAAAATGCGCTTTGGCGCTGTCCGGGTGCGCCACCAGCACCTGCTGCATCATTACCTGGGCTTGCGCCAGTTGCCCGCTCTGGGCGGTCTCGTAAACCTGTTTCAGCGTTGGCTCGGCATGCGCGCTACCCCAGCCGATGCCGAACAGGGCGCAGGCCAACAGGACTGGTCCGAGAGCGTGCCTGAGGGCGTGTGGCAAGCCGGTACGGCGTGCGACAAGAGGCTGGGGTTTATTCACTGTCATTCCTTTGAGAAGCTGCACAGAAGATTAGCGCCGCCATGTTTCGCAGAGCCCCTCTGGCGTGCAAAGAACTGTGAAGTCGGCTGTACTTGCCGTAGATTGAGCAGACGAAAAAAAGCCCACCGGAGCCAGGGCTCGAGTGGGCGGTATCCGCTAAAGCTGAAGCTTAGCGGTTGTAGGCGGTTTCGCCGTGCGAGGTAATGTCCAGACCTTCGCGTTCGTCTTCTTCGCTGACGCGCAGACCGAATATCAGGTCAGCAATCTTGTAGGCGATGAAGGCCACAACACCCGACCAGACGATAGTAAGCAAGACGCTCTTGATCTGAACAAAGACTTGGTGGCCCATGACATAGTCAACGCCTTGTGTGCCACCAAAGCTGGGCGCAGCCAGCACGCCGGTCAGGATGGCACCAATAATGCCGCCTAGACCGTGTACGCCGAACACATCAAACGCATCGTCCGCACCCAACAAGCGCTTGAGGCCACCCACACCCCAGAGACAGACCAGGCCTGCGATCAGGCCCAGCAGAATGGCACCCATGGGACCAATGAAGCCGGCGGCTGGCGTGACCGCCACCAAACCAGCCACGGCGCCGGAGGCTGCGCCCAACATCGAGCCCTTGCCTTTATGCAATGCTTCGCCACCAATCCAGGCCAGTGTGGCAGCGCCTGCTGCCAGTACGGTGTTGATGAAGGCCAGACCCGCGACACCGTTGGCAGCGCCAGCGGAGCCGGCGTTAAAGCCGAACCAACCTACCCACAGCAAAGAGGCGCCGACCATCGTTAGCGTCAGGCTGTGCGGTGTCATGGCTTCCTTGCCAAAGCCAATGCGCTTGCCCACCATGTAGGCACCGACCAGACCGGCGACACCGGCGTTGATGTGCACGACGGTACCGCCGGCAAAATCAAGCGCGCCGTCTTTGGCCATTAAACCACCACCCCAGACCATATGAGCGACCGGGATGTAGCTGAAGGTGAACCAGATAACGGCAAACACCAGGACGGCAGCAAACTTCATGCGTTCGGCAAACGAGCCGACGATCAGGGCTACTGTGATGGCCGCAAAAGTCGCCTGGAAGCTGATAAAGACAAACTCAGGAATAGTCGGCAAAGCGGTTGACAGGGTGCTGGCCGTGATGCCTTTGAGAAAGAGTTTCTCAAAGCCACCAAAGAACGTGCCCTCACCGACAAAGGTCAGGCTGTAGCCGTAGATGGACCAGAGGATTGAGATCAGTGAGAAGATCACAAACACTTGCATCAGCACCGACAGCATGTTCTTGGAGCGGGCTAGGCCACCATAAAACAGGGCTAGGCCGGGAATCGTCATCAAGATCACCAGCATGGTGGAGGTCAACATCCAGGCGGTGTCGCCAGAGTCGAGTTTGGGCTCGGCTGCCGCAGGCGCAACCGCAGCGGCGTCTTCAGCAGCCGGCGCCATGACGGCCGCAGTGGCGGGCTCGGCAGCCATCGTCGTCGCAACAGGCTCGGAGGCAGCGGGCGCGGGGGTCTGCGCCAGCGTAGCTAGGCCTGTGGTCAATAGACCCAGGCCCAGCGCAAGGGAAACCAGTAGTTTTTTCATGTCAGTATTCTCTTTTAAGGAAATGCGTGCTTACAGCGCTTCATTGCCGGTTTCGCCCGTGCGGATGCGCACGACTTGTTCTAGGTCGTAGACAAAGACCTTGCCATCGCCGATTTTTCCGGTGCGGGCGGCGCCCTCAATGGCTTCGATGACGCGGTCCACCAGTTCGTCGGTAATGGCCGCTTCGATCTTGACCTTGGGCAAAAAATCGACCACATATTCTGCGCCGCGGTACAGCTCGGTATGGCCTTTTTGGCGGCCAAAGCCCTTGACTTCAGTGACGGTGATGCCCTGAACGCCTATCGCGGAGAGTGCTTCGCGCACCTCATCCAGCTTGAAGGGTTTGATAATGGCAGTTACGAGTTTCATGCGTGTTCCTCAGGTGGGTGCAGGGATCAAAAGCTGTATTTCAGGCCGGCCACCAAGGTGTCCTTACCCAGAAAATTGCCCTTGGAGTCGGTATAAAACGAGCGTTTGGCATCGGTGCCGATGGCGGCAAGGGAGGCACTCAAGCCGCCACCGAAGTCTTTCGCCAGTGTCAGGCTGAAGTCGGTGTAGTCGCCAGCGTTGTTGGCGACGTTGGGAATACTTTGGCGACCCACGTGCGGTGTCAATGTGTAGCCGCTGCCTAGGTCGACGTTGGCCGCGACTTCAAAGTAGTTGCTGCCGGAACTGTTTGGGTTCGCGACAAAATTGCCGGTGCTACGGCTGTATTTGGCGGTCATGATGCTGTAGCTCAGGGCCGCGTAGACTTCGGTTGTATTGGCGTTGGTTGCGGCATTGTTGCTGGGGTATTGGTAACGAACCAGCCCCAGGTCGTAGCCTAGGTCGGGAGTGATGGCGCCCTTGTAGCCGCCGTAGATGTCAACTTCAAGCGTGCCTTTGGAGGCGCCGGCGTAGTCTTTGATCCAGCTGACATTGCTTGCCCACAGGCCGACATAGGCGCCGCTTTTGTGCACAAAGTCTGCGCCCGCTTGGAAGGCCGGGTCAAACGAGGTTTGCGAGATACCGCGGAATCGATAGTCGGTCGTCACACTCGCGTTGTAAGACAGCGTGTAGTCAGGCTCGGGCGCCGTGGTTTGCGCCATGGCAGCGGAACTGGCCAGCAGGACAGTTAGGACGAGTACGTGTGTCGATTTCAGCTTCATGCATTTCTCCAGGATGATTTAAAGGGTCTACTGACAATAAGCACGGACCATGCCAAATATCTTGCTAAACAGCGCTTACCCATGTGTAATGTCAAAGGACTTCGCCGCCGCCAATCGGGAGGAAAACAGAAAATGCACTGTTTTGGGGTGATCAAATAAAATGCAGGATCATTTCTTGCACCTTTTTGGAGAGGAATTCAGATGAGTCTTTCTTTGGTGCAAAGTCGTGCTTTGCTGGGGCTGGACGCCGCCGCCGTGACGGTTGAGGTGCATCTTGCCAATGGCTTGCCCAGTTTTCAGCTGGTTGGCCTGGCCGATGTGGAGGTCAAGGAAGCCCGTGAGCGGGTGCGTTGCGCCATCCAGAACGCTGGACTCTCCTTCCCTCATAACAAGCGCATTACGGTGAATCTGGCGCCGGCTGACCTGCCCAAAGATTCCGGTCGATTTGATTTACCGATTGCGCTGGGCATTCTGGCCGCCAGCGGTCAGATCGACGCTGCCCGCCTGGCAGGTCATGAGTTTGCCGGGGAGTTGTCCTTGTCTGGTGAGCTGCGGGCCGTGCGTGGCGCCCTGGCCATGAGCTTGGCCCTGCATGCCGGACAGGTCGTAACCCGGCTGGTGTTGCCTCCAGGCAGCGCAGAAGAAGCGGCACTGGTGCCCGGCGCCCAGGTTTACCGGGCCCGGCACCTGCTTGATGTGGTGCAACAATTTTTGTCCCAAGCCACCGATGCGCTGCCGCCCGACCCTTCGGATGGCTGGTCACGGGTGATGGCGGCACCACAAGCCGTGGCCGTGCCATACCCCGACTTGGCCGATGTCAAGGGCCAGCTCGGCGCCAAGCGGGCGCTGGAGATTGCCGCCGCCGGTGGTCACAGTCTGTTGTTGACGGGGCCACCCGGTTCGGGCAAGTCTATGCTAGCACACCGTTTTGCTGGTTTGTTGCCTGCCATGACCACGCTCGAAGCGCTGCAAAGTGCCGCTGTGGCGTCGTTGGGAGGGCGGTTTTCATTGGATCGTTGGGGTCAGCGGCCGACCTGCAGCCCACACCACACGGCCAGCGCGGTTGCTCTGGTGGGCGGGGGGTCGCCGCCGCGTCCTGGTGAAATTTCGCTGGCTCACCATGGCGTCCTGTTTTTGGATGAGCTGCCCGAATTCCCCCGAGCCGCGCTGGAGGCGTTGCGTGAGCCGTTGGAGTCGGGCACCATCACGATTTCTCGTGCGTCAAGGCGGGCTGATTTCCCTGCTCGTTTTCAACTTATCGGCGCCATGAATCCCTGTCCCTGTGGCTACTTGGGGTCGGCGCAAAAGGCTTGTCGTTGCACGCCCGATCAAGTGGCACGTTATCAGGCCAAATTGAGTGGTCCACTGATAGACCGGATTGACCTGCATGTGGCGGTGCCGGCCCTGGCTTCGGTAGATCTGATACTGGTCCGACCTGGCGAGTCAACGGCCGTCATTCGCGAGCGTTGCACGACTGCCCGTGCGCGTGCCTTGCAGCGCCAAGGAAAAAGCAATCAGGCCTTGCAGGGCCTGGAAATAGATGAACATCTGAGGCTGGACGCCGCTGCCCTGAAGTTTCTCAATCTGGCTGCCGCACGCCTGAACTGGTCCGCCCGCAGCACGCATCGGGCGCTGAAGGTGGCACGGACCATTGCCGATTTGGCCGGGGTGCCAAACACCCAGGCCACGCACCTGGCCGAGGCCATGCAATATCGGCGCGCTTGAGTCAATTTTTACTTCTCGTCTTTGCGCAGCGCCGTAATCCAGGGCGTTGGGTCGTCTTTGCGAGCGCAGCGCGGCAATCCAAGGGCCATGGGCTGCCACGGCCTGTGGCCTCGCAAAGACGAGGGTCTTCTGTTGTGGGTCGGTTAGCGGTTAGTGGGGCGCAAGGTGTTGCCGTCCACCACCACCTCTTCGCCCACGCTGGCGGGTGTCGCTTGCTCCAGCGTGCGGATGCTGCCGTCTTCCATGCGCACGTTAATTCGGTAGCTGGTGACCTGGTTCATTCGTTTTTCGACGGTATTGCCGGCATATCCGCCGCCGACCGCACCCAGAATGGTTGCCAGGGTCTTACCCGTGCCGCCGCCAACCTGGTTGCCGACCATCGCGCCCAGCACACCACCGGCTACGGTGCCTACGCCGCTACCCGTGACTTCGCGTTGCAGCGCTGTCACTGAGATTACTGTGCCGCAGTGGGTGCAACCCGGCTGGGTCGGCTGGTTGGAGGGTGTGGACGCAGGCGCGGAACGGTTTTGTGCAACGGGCTGCGTCATGTCCCGGGTTTGAGTTACCGGCATTGGTGCCTCTTTTGGGGGGGTGACCGGACGCTTGGCGTCATCGGGTACCGGTACCAGCGAGGCCGGGGTGTCAGAAGTCGCCTTTGGCGCGACCGTGTTCAAGACCGCTAGGTGGGGGTCCACCGGCTTGCTCTGGATGCGAATCAGGGCGGCCCCCATCGCGAGTACCGCCACCGTCAGAACGGCAACCGCCGCCCAGAGCGGCTTGTTGGCGGATGGCTTGGTGCTTTTGACAGAGTCGTTCATGATTTTTCCTTGAGTTGTGCGACCCATGAGGGATCTGAGTAAATGTGCTGTCGGCAAGCGGCGGCATCGAGGTAACGCGTCACAACCCTGAAAGTAAACCAGTCACAGCAAAGTCATATGTCCGCTTTGTAAACGAAGGTAAGTTACAAATTGGGTGCCAGCAAGCGCTGCAAGTCTGATTCACTCATTTGCCGGCGTGCTGCCAGGTCCTTGAGCTGGTCATGGCCAATTTTGCCGACACTGAAATAAGTGCTGTCCGGGTGTGCCAGATAAAAACCGCTGACGCTGGCTGCGGGCATCATGGCAAGACTCTCGGTCAGGTCCATGCCGATGTCCTGGCATTGCAGCAGGTCAAACATGGCTTGCTTGGGGCTATGGTCGGGGCATGCTGGGTAGCCAGGTGCCGGGCGGATGCCTTGGTATTGTTCGGCAATCAGCGCCTCGGGCGTCAGTGCTTCATCTGTGGCATAACCCCACAGGTCGGTTCGCACGCGGTGGTGCAGGCATTCGGCAAAGGCCTCGGCTAGCCGGTCAGCCAGGGACTTAAGCATGATGGACGAATAGTCGTCATGGGCGTCTTCAAAGCGTTTCTCGTATTTCTCGACGCCCAGACCGGCGGTGACGGCGAACAGGCCGACGTAATCATGAGCTACGCCTTTGGGAGCTACAAAATCCGCCAGGCAACGGCTCGGGCGCATGACGCCGTCAATCATCTGTTTCTCGGACTGCTGGCGCAGGCCGCACCAGGTCATCGCGATCTCGGTGCGGCTCTCGTCGGTATAAAACTCGATATCGTCGTCATTCACTGTGTTGGCCGGGAACAGGCCAATGACCCCGTTGGCGCTGAGCCAGCGGCCTTCGATGAGTTTTTTCAACAGCCTCTGGCCTTCAGCAAACAGCTTGGTCGCCTCCACACCGACTACCTCGTCGGTCAAAATGGCGGGATAAGGCCCGGCCAGGTCCCAGGTCTGAAAGAACGGGCCCCAGTCGATGTACTTGGCTAACTCGGCCAGGTCAAAATTCTTAAATACGCGACGTCCCAGAAACTTTGGGGCGGTCGGCGTGCAATCTTGCCAGTTGACGGGTGTTTTGTTGGCGCGGGCGCGGGCCAGCGACCACATCGGCGTCTGCTTCTTGTTAGCGTGCTGCTGGCGCACCCGTTCGTAGTCGGTGTTGAGCTCTTCAATATAGGCGCTGGCCTTGTCGCCCAACAGGCTTTGCGCCACGCCGACACTGCGTGAGGCGTCCGGCACATAGACCACCGGGCCGTCATAGTGGTGTGCAATCTTGACAGCCGTGTGTACCCGCGAGGTGGTGGCGCCACCAATCAGCAGCGGGATCTTGTTAAGGCGAAAGTAGTCGTCTTTTTGCATCTCGGCCGCCACGTACTGCATTTCTTCCAGACTCGGCGTGATCAAGCCGGATAGGCCAATGATGTTGGCGCCTTCAGCTTTGGCCCGTGCCAGAATTTCGTGCGCTGGTACCATCACGCCCATGTTGACAACATCAAAGTTGTTGCATTGCAGCACCACGGTGACAATGTTTTTGCCGATGTCATGGACATCGCCTTTCACCGTGGCAATAATGATCTTACCCTTGGTCTTGACGTCGCGCCCGGCCGCTTCGTCCAGTCGTTTTTCTTCCTCGATATAGGGAATCAGGTGTGCTACGGCCTGTTTCATAACCCGCGCGCTTTTGACTACCTGCGGCAAAAACATCTTGCCTTGGCCGAACAGGTCGCCCACGATGCTCATGCCGGCCATCAGCGGGCCTTCAATCACATGCAGCGGACGACCGCCCTTGGCCAGAAGGGCTTGGTAGGCCTCTTCGGTATCTTGCACAATAAAGTCGGTGACGCCATGCACCATGGCGTGGCTCAGGCGTTGCTCGACCGTCACAACCTGCTCGGCTGTGCCGCGCCATTCCAGTTTTTTGCTCTCGTCTTTGGCCGAGCCCTTGGCGTTTTCGGCAATCTCAACCAGGCGCTCGCCAGCGTCAGGGCGGCGGTTCAGCACCACGTCTTCCACCCGCTCGCGCAATTCGGGCTCTAGGTCGTCATAAACGCCCATCATGCCGGCGTTGACGATACCCATGTCCATGCCGGCCTGAATGGCATGGTACAAAAATACGGTGTGAATGGCCTCGCGCACCGGGTCATTGCCGCGGAACGAAAAGCTCACGTTGGAGACACCGCCCGACACCTTGGCGCCCGGCAGGTTTTGCTTGATCCAGCGTGTCGCGTTGATGAAGTCAACGGCGTAGTTGTTGTGTTCTTCAATGCCGGTGGCAATGGCAAAGATGTTGGGGTCAAAAATGATGTCTTCAGGCGGGAAGTCCACCTCGTCGACCAATATGCGGTAAGCCCGTTCGCAAATCTGGGTCTTGCGCTCGTAAGTGTCGGCTTGACCCTGTTCGTCAAATGCCATTACCACCGCGGCGGCACCATAGCGGCGCAGCAGGCGGGCCTGGTGTTTGAAAGCCTCAACCCCTTCTTTCATGCTGATGGAATTGACCACCGGCTTGCCCTGCACGCAGCGCAGCCCGGCCTCGATCACGCTCCATTTACTGGAGTCAATCATGATGGGCACGCGTGAAATATCAGGCTCGGAGGCGATCAGGTTTAAAAACCGCATCATGGCGGCTTGGCTGTCGAGCATCGCCTCGTCCATGTTGATATCAATTATCTGGGCGCCGTTTTCTACCTGCTGGCGCGCTACGCTCAAGGCTTGCTCATATTCACCATTTAAAATCATACGGGCAAAGGCTTTGGAGCCGGTCACATTGGTGCGTTCACCAATGTTGACAAACGTCGCGCGCGGGGCTGCGCCGTCAGTGCGCTCTTCGGCAGAGTACGACATGCCAATGGCTACTGGCTCCAAACCGGATAATTTCATGGGGGGAACAACGATTTCAGACATGCAACTCACCTGTGGATTTCAAAATAGCAGGTGAGCGTCGTTGGGAAACTCCAAGCCTGACAAGTCAGGTGACTTGCTGCAACGCTCCTTGGAAGGAGGCTATAGTAAGTGATTTGCGCTGAGATGCCGTTTTTCTGAAATAGACCCCAGAGTCAGGATAATTATTAACTCTGTTTACGTGGTACTTGATTTGACACATCGCTGGATGATGTGGCCTTGATTTTGTGCGTTCTCTGCTGCGGACTTTGTTAAATCGATTCCATTCTGCGCAGTCGCTGTGTTGCGCGGCTTGATGGCAGAATAAAAGGACGATTGAAGGGTTGCCGAACTGGCGACGGCACAACCTATCGCATCACGATTGATCCTGAGGAGTTGGCGCCAGAGCTTTTATAAAACGATTTCTAATAGCTCGATGAGATTGAGGTCTGGATCCCGCATGCAGAGAGAGCGGATTCTCGAGTTCGCGCCTGTACGCACACAGGCCCCACCAGGATGGCCTCTCCCTTGCTTTCAAGTGCCACCCTCGCCTCGTTCAGCGAGCTGCTCGCGATGAAGTACAGATCAAGTGCGCCCGGCACGGGCGAATGCACTTTGTGCTCGAACTCGCGCCCTTGACGCGAAGATTGATCTTTTGGTTACCGAAACGAAAAGCTTTTCGCCTACAACAAAAGGTATCGAGTGTCATACCCAGCAGATCGATGTAAAAATGAAGGCATTCGGCCTCGTTGTCTGTGGTCAAGACCAGATGGTCCAAATGGGCGATCATGTGCTGGGTTCCAAAAGACCGCGTTTGTGGACTCGGGCAAAAATGGCTGGATAGGCCTGCCGTGGCGCATACTTTGTCAGTCGGTTCGCCGTATCTGATACCTGCGCAGATAAATCGTGGTGAGCCCGCTCGCGCGCTAATTTGTTGCCAATACGCTATTTTAATTGCGTGTTCACGCCGCTTCCTTGTAAAAAATAGACTTCTGCAGCCGTCGCCCGGCCAGTGGCTTCACGGCATCGGTGATGGCGCCAATGTGCTCGGGGGTAGTGCCGCAGCAGCCGCCGACGATATTAACTAGGCCTTCGGCGGCAAATTCATGCAGTAGGCGGCTGGTGACGTCCGGTGTTTCGTCAAAACCGGTGTCGCTCATCGGGTTGGGCAGGCCGGCGTTGGGGTAGCAACTTATGAAGGTGTCGGGCGCGACGCGAGCCAGCTCTTGAATGTAGGGGCGCATCAAGGTGGCGCCCAAAGCGCAATTCAGGCCGACCGCCAGTGGCTGGGCGTGGCGTACGCTGTACCAGAATGCGGTGACGGTCTGGCCGCTCAGAATGCGTCCCGAGGCATCGGTCACGGTGCCGCTGATGATGATCGGCAGGCGCTCGCCCGAGGCTTCGAAGTACTCGTCGATGGCAAACAGGGCGGCTTTAGCGTTGAGGGTGTCAAAAATGGTTTCCACCAGCAGCACGTCGCTGCCGCCTTCCACCAGCGCCTGGGTCTGGTCGTAATAAGCGGTACGCAGTTGCTCAAAGTTGACATTGCGCGCGCCAGGGTCGTTCACATCGGGGCTGATACTGGCGGTTTTGGGGGTGGGCCCGAGAGTGCCCAGCACGAAGCGGGGCTGGTCAGGTGTCGAAAACTTGTCGCAGGCAGCACGCGCTAGTCGGGCGGACTCTAGGTTCATCTCGTAGGCCAGATCGGCCATGTCGTAATCGGCCTGGGCGACCGTGGTGGCGCCAAAGGTGTTGGTCTCTATCATGTCGGCGCCAGCGGCCAGGTAGCGCTCATGAATACTCGATATCACGTCCGGGCGGGTGAGCGACAGTAACTCGTTGTTGCCCTTCACATCCTTGTGAAAGTCCTTAAAACGCTCGCCTCGGTACTGTGTCTCGCCCAGTTTGAAGCGCTGAATCATGGTGCCCATGGCGCCATCAAGAATCATGATGCGTTTGGCCAGAATCTCGGGCAAAACCTGGGCGCGTGTGTAATGGAGTGGTTTCATAGTGATCTATTGTAGAAAACCCGGCGCCGGCCCGCAGGGGTGGGACAATTGCGCGTCATGACTTGCCGGGCATTAGGCGACAGTTGGATACCGGTCCCTTGCCCAGCTGGTTTCAGTAGCTATTAAATTAATAGTAAATAATTTTGTCTATTCATCTTATTCTTGAAGAAGTTTTTGGCTACGGCGAGTTCCGTGGCCCGCAGCAGGCCATCATCGAGCACGTGGTGGCAGGCAGTGACGCGCTGGTGCTGATGCCCACGGGCGGCGGTAAGTCGCTGTGCTATCAAATCCCGGCGATTGCACGCGAGCAGCGCGGGCAGGGCATCACGGTGGTGATTTCACCGCTGATTGCGCTGATGCAGGACCAAGTTGGCGCGCTGGATGAGGCGGGCGTGAGCGCCGCTTTCTTGAACTCCACCCTGTCATTTGACGAGGCCTCGCAAGTCGAAAAACGCTTGCTACGCGGTGACATTACCCTCTTGTACTGTGCGCCTGAGCGGGTCATGACGCCACGTTTTCTGGCGCAACTCGATTCCCTGTACGAGCGCGGCAAACTGAGCCTGTTTGCGATTGACGAGGCGCACTGCGTGAGCCAGTGGGGCCATGACTTTCGGCCCGAATACCGGGCCCTGACGGTATTGCATGAGCGCTACGCCAGCGTACCGCGTATCGCTCTGACCGCCACCGCCGATGCGCTGACCCGCGCTGACATCGTGGAGCGGCTGCAGCTTCAGAAAGCACAACAGTTTGTCAGCAGTTTTGACCGGCCCAACATCAGCTACACCATTGTGGAAAAGCGCGAAGCCGCGCAGCAGTTGCTGCGCTTTATTCTCGATGAGCACATGGGGGAGGCCGGTATTGTGTACTGCCAGTCGCGCAAGCGGGTGGAAGAGGTGGCGTCCATGTTGTGCGACGAAGGTGTCGCCGCGCTGCCCTACCATGCCGGGCTGGATGTGAGGGTGCGGCGCGCCAACCAGGACCAGTTTTTGCGCAGCGAGGGTATTGTGATGGTGGCCACCATTGCCTTTGGCATGGGCATTGATAAACCTGATGTGCGTTTTGTCGCGCATCTGGATATGCCGAAAAACATCGAGGGGTATTACCAGGAAACGGGCCGTGCCGGGCGCGATGGCGAGGCGGCTCAGGCTTGGATGTGCTATGGCCTGCAAGACGTGGTGAACCAGCGTCGCATGATTGACGAGAGTCCGGCGGGCGAAGAGTTCAAGCAGGCGTTGCGGGGCAAATTGGATGCGTTGCTGGGGCTAGCCGAGGCTACCGACTGCCGCCGCGTGCGCTTGCTGGCTTATTTTGGAGAAGACTATGGTGTCGCGACCACCACCCCGGCCCTGGCCAGTGTGGCGGCCCGTTGTGGCAATTGCGATAACTGTTTGAATCCGCCCGCGGTGTGGGACGGCACTGAGGCCGCTCGCAAGCTGCTCAGTACCATTTATCGGGTACAGCAAATGGGCGGCATCAGCTACGGCGCCGGCCACATCATGGATATTTTGCGCGGCAAAGTGACCGAAAAAGTGACGCAACGCGGCCACGAAACCCTGAGTACCTTTGGCATTGGCGCCGACTTGAGTGAGGTGCAACTGCGTGGCGTATTGCGTCAGTTGATTGCCATTGGTGCGGTGGCGGTGGATGCCCAGGCTTTTAACACCTTGCAGCTGACCGATGGCTCACGCGCCGTGCTCAAGGGTACGGTGTTGGTGCAGTTGCGCGAATCAGTCTCGGTGCCGGCTGAGCGCAAAGCCCGACGCGCCAGCGGCAGTGCCACGCCCAAAGTACCGGCGTCGCTGGATGTGGCCGCACAGGCGCGTTTTTCGGCGTTAAAAGCTTGGCGTGCCACCGTCGCCAAAGAGCACAATTTGCCAGCTTATGTGATTTTTCACGATGCTACGCTAGCGGCCATTGCCGAATGTGCGCCGCAATCTCTGGCTGACCTGCAGGGCCTGAGTGGCATGGGCGCGAAGAAGCTGGAAGCTTATGGTCACGAGGTCTTGCGGGTTGTTGAACAACTTTAGTTGGCGTTCAGCCGGCAGCGCGGTGGCGCCCTACCAGCCCCACAGCAGGCTTTTGGCGATCCAGCCGGACGGCCCGTTATTGCGTTCAACCCGGACCCAGTTGCCCTTCTTTTCTCGGGTGCGCAGCAACTCCACCTGTTCGGCCTTGCCCACAATGCGGTGTTGCATACCTGGACCTCGGCGCACGTTAGCCACGCTGGCTTTGACGATGTAATAGGGCACCTTGTGGGTCAGCGAGCGGGCAACCCAGCCGCGGTCGTTTTCAAAATCACGCACCTGCAACCAGTTTCCCTTGCGCTTGATGACTTGCAAGGGGTAGCCTTTGTCCAACTCCCACAGCACCGCGGAATTGGTGCTTGGCCCCGCACGCATATTGACGGTACTGCCTTTGATGCTGACCATTTCCTGCGCCAGTGACGGTGCCAGTGTCCCCAGGCAAAGGCCGATGGCGATGACGAGATTTCTTGCATTGCAGATCAAACTCATTCGGTAAATTCTCCTTTGTACGCACTAAAAACAGGGGTAAATAGTAGGGGAAGGTTACAAATCACTGAGATTCGTAAGGCTTAGCGCTGCGTGTGGGTAGAGGCTGCATGGGTTACAAACAAGACCCATGCCCGCAGCCTGGCCGCGGTAGGCACCCACTGTTACACGAGGAGACAAGTTCATGAAAACCATTGATTATTATTTCGCCCCGCAAAGTCCCTGGGCTTACCTAGGGCACGCGCGCTTTGAGGCGATGGCCCTGGCGGCACAGGCGGTGGTGCATGTCAGGCCGGCCGACTTTGGCCAGATTTTTGCCGCCTCTGGTGGCCTGCCCCTGCCCAAGCGTGCGCCGCAGCGCCAAGCTTACCGGTTGGTCGAGCTGACGCGTTTCAGCGCGGCGCTGGAACTGCCGCTTAACCTGGAGCCGCGTTATTTCCCGGTGGCCGTAGAGGCGGCGGCACGTCTGATCATTGCGGCCAATCTGGCTGCTGGCGCCGCTGCGGCCTTGCGCCTGAGCGGGGCGGTGTTTGCTGCGGTCTGGGTGCAACAGCGCGACATTGCCGATGCCGCCACGCTCACCGAGTTGTTGACCGAGTCTGGCTTGTCAGCGGATCTGGTGGCTCAATTGCCGAGCCAAGCGGTGCAGGAACAATACGATGACAATACGCGGACGGCGATCGTGGCCGGTGTGTTTGGTGCGCCCAGTTATTGTCTTGACGGTGAGATTTTCTGGGGCCAAGACCGGCTGGATTTGTTTGAACGCAAGCTGCAAGCCAGCTGATTTAAAACTTTTAAAAGGCATGAAGATGACGAACTTTATTGAACTGATGGCCGCTGACGGCGTTAAATTTCCGGCATATGTGGCTCAACCTTCGGGTCCGATCAAGGGTGCAATTGTTGTATTACAGGAAATTTTTGGCGTCAACGCCCACATCCGTGCGGTCGCCGATGGTTATGCCGCGCAGGGTTATCTGGCGATTGCGCCA
>JBLHZH010000008.1:0-17567 GCA_047629695.1 Rhodoferax sp. | reverse complement strand
GGGCACCGCTTGGGCACCGTCGACCAGCACCGGCACGCCGTGGGCGTGCGCCAGCGCAATCATTTGCTTGACCGGATTGATACTGCCAAGCGCATTTGAGACCTGAGTTACGCCCACCAGCTTGGTGCGCGCATTAAACAAGCCTTCGAATTGCTCCAGACACAATTCGCCAGCGTCGTTGATCGGCAATACGCGAATTTTGGCGCCAGTTTCTTCGGCCAGCATTTGCCACGGCACGATGTTGGCGTGGTGCTCCAGTGTGGTCAGAATAATCTCGTCATCCGCTTTGATGAACTTGCGGCCATAACCGTGCATCACCAAGTTGATGGAGTCGGTGGTGCCGCTGGTAAAGATCACTTCACGCGCTTGCGGGGCATTGATGAAGTGCTGTAATTTGACGCGGGCCGCCTCGTAGTCGGCGGTTGCCATTTCAGACAGGGCGTGCACCCCGCGATGGATGTTGGCGTGCTGTGAGGTCTGGTAGCGCACTAAACGGTCAATGACCGGTTGCGGCATCTGACTGGAGGCGGCGTTGTCCAGATAGACCAGCGGCTTGCCCTCGACCTCGATTTGGAGAATCGGAAAGTCGGCCCGCACGCGTGCCACATCCAGTGTGAGCGTGCCGTTGGCCGGGACATGGCTGGTTTCAGGTTGGCGGGCGTTCATGGCTGGCTCCCGGTTTGCGTCATCATGCGCTGCTGTAATTGACGCTTTAATTCGGGCACCGGAATGCGTTCGATGATCTCGGCGCCAAAGGCATAGGTCATCAGCTGACGCGCCGCGTTGTCCGACAGGCCCCGACTTTGCAGATAAAACACCTCATCGGCATCCAGTTGACCGATGGTGGCACCGTGCGTGCATTTCACGTCATCGGCAAAAATTTCCAGCTGCGGTTTGGTGTCGATCTGGGCCCGGCCACTGAGCAGCAGGTTGCGGTTGGACTGCTGAGAGTCGGTTTGCTGGGCGCCGGGACGCACCATAACCTGGCCGTTGAACACCGCATGGGCGCTGCCACCCACGATACATTTGTGCAACTGGCGGCTGGTGCCGTGCGGCTGGGTGTGGTCGATACAGCTATGGGTGTCCGCCAGTTGCTGCTGGTCAATCAGCGCCAGTCCGTCGAGCGTGCACTCCGCCCCCTCAGCCAGTACGGCCCGGATGTTATAGCGCGACAATCGGGCGCCTAGCGCTACGCTGACCGATTTGTAATGCGCTGCGCGCCCGACTGACACCGCGCAGTTGGCGATGTGAAAGGCCTGCGGCCCGTCGCGCTGGACGCGGACATGCGTCACCTGGGCCTGTTCGGCCAGCACGATTTCGGTTACCGGGTTGACCAGGTAGGCACCCTCCTGCAAGGCCACGTAGTCCTCGACCAGCGTCACTTGGCTGCCGGACTCGGCCAGCACCAGACAGCGGGGGTGGCTGACGGCCTGGGCCTGGCTGGCCACAAATAGTAAATGCACCGGGGCCGCCTGCGCCACTTGGCGCGGTACCACTAGCACCGCTGCGTCCTGCATGAAGGCGCTATTGAGGGCGGCAAACACGTTGTCGCCCAGCGTCTGCTGGCGACCCAGGTGAGCCGTCAGTGCCGTGCTGTGGGTGGTCAGGGCGGTGGGCAAGTCGGTGATGACCAGGCCACTGTCCGGGCTGGACAACTGCGGCGCAAAAATGCCATCAATAAACACCACCCGGCAGGCGCTGTCGTCCAGGCAGAAGGGCGCAATGTCGGCGGGCGTCAGTGGGCTGAGGCCCTGAACGGGCTGGAACGTTAACTTGTTCAGCGGCGCCAGATCGGTAAAGCGCCAGTCTTCGTCGCGCAACGTCGGCATGGCGAGTGCGCCCAGGGCCGTGTGTGCCTGCTCGCGCAGCGCATTGAGTGGCGCCCAAGGGCTGACGGCCAAGGCGGGCTGGTTAGCCAGTAGCGCACCCAGCGGGTCGACGGTGGCGGGGCGTAAGGTCGTAACGCCACTCATGCGCTGACCTTCTCGGTGCTCACCCCATCGGCGGCTTCGTGCTCGACGCTGACCCAGTCGTAGCCGCGCGCTTCGAGCTCAAGCGCCAGCGTCTTGTCGCCGGTTTTGATGATGCGACCGGCCTCCATCACATGGACAAAATCGGGCACGATGTAGTTCAGTAGTCGCTGGTAGTGGGTCACCAGAATCAGCGCCTTGTCCGAGCTCAGCAGTTGGTTGACCCCTTGTGAGACCACCCGCAGCGCGTCAATGTCGAGGCCGGAATCGGTCTCATCCAGAACCGCTAGACGGGGCTCCAGCAGCGCCATTTGCAAAATTTCGTTGCGCTTTTTTTCGCCGCCCGAAAAGCCTTCGTTGACGCTGCGGCTCAAAAAGTCAGGACTCATTTCCAGCAGCTTCATCTTTTCGCGCACATAGTCGTCAAACTCCAGCGGGTCCAGTTCTTCTAGGCCACGCTGCGTTTGCAGGGTGTTATAGCTCAGGCGCAAGAATTGACTGTTGGCGACGCCAGGGATTTCAATCGGGTATTGAAAGCCGAGAAACACACCAGCCCAGGCGCGTGCCTCGGGGGCTAGCGTCAGCAGGTCCTGACCTTCAAACATGACTGTGCCAGCAGTGACTTGGTAGGCCGTATGGCCAGCCAATACTTTGGCAAACGTACTTTTGCCAGAGCCGTTGGGGCCCATGATGGCGTGCACTTCTCCGCGCTTTATCGTGAGGTCCAGGCCTTTGAGAATATCGACGCCGTTGACGCTGGCACAGAGGCCGCGAACGTCCAGTAAAACCGGGCTATTGGGGTGAATCATCCGACACTTCCTTCGAGTTTTAAGCCGAGCAGTTGGGTCGCTTCGACCGCAAACTCCATCGGTAATTGTTGAAATACGTCCTTGCAGAAGCCATTGATGATCATGGACACCGCTGCTTCGGCACTGATGCCGCGCTGGGCAAAATAAAATAGCTGATCTTCACCAATCTTGGAGGTCGAGGCCTCGTGCTCAACCTGGGCGCTGGGATTGCGCACCTGAATGTACGGAAAGGTGTGAGCGCCTGATTTATCGCCAATCAGCATAGAGTCGCACTGAGAGTAGTTACGCGCCCCGGTGGCGGTAGGTGCTACCTTGACGAGGCCGCGGTAGCTGTTGCTGGACTGTCCGGCCGAGATGCCCTTGCTGACGATGGTGCTGCGCGTGTTCTTGCCCAGATGAACCATTTTGGTGCCGGTATCGGCCTGCTGGTGGTGGTTGGTGACGGCCACCGAGTAGAACTCGCCGACCGAGTTGTCACCGCGCAAAATGACTGAAGGGTACTTCCAGGTAATGGCGGAACCAGTCTCGACCTGAGTCCACGAAATACGTGAGTTCACACCCTTGGCCAAACCTCGTTTGGTGACAAAATTGTAAATGCCGCCGATGCCGTTTTCATCGCCGGCATACCAATTCTGTACTGTGGAGTATTTGATTTCAGCATTGTCTAGTGCCACCAGTTCGACCACTGCTGCATGCAACTGGTTGCTGCTGAAGGCGGGCGCTGTGCAGCCTTCGAGGTAGGAGACTGAGGCACCTTCTTCTGCCACGATCAGCGTGCGCTCGAACTGGCCCGACTCCTCGGTGTTGATGCGAAAGTAGGTCGACAGGTCCATCGGACATTTGATGCCTTTTGGGATATAGCAGAACGAGCCGTCAGTGAAGACGGCCGAGTTGAGGGCGGCATAGTAGTTGTCACTTGTAGGAATCACGGTACCCAAATACTTTTGCACCAGCTCCGGGTGTTCCAGCACAGCTTCTGACATTGAGCAGAAAATGATGCCGACCTCGGCCAGCTTGGCCTTATAGGTGGTGGCTACTGAGACACTGTCGAAAATAACATCCACCGCGACGCCCGCGAGTGCCATGCGCTCGTGCAAAGGTACGCCCAGCTTTTCGAAAGTGCGTAGCAACTCGGGGTCGACTTCGTCCATACTTTTCAGTTGCGGCTTCTTTTTGGGTGCGGCATAGTAGCTGATGGCCTGAAAGTCAATTTTCGGGTAGCGCACATTGGGCCAGGCTGGCTCTGTCATCAGTAACCAGGCCCGGTAGGCTTTGAGCCTGAAGTCGAGTAACCATGACGGCTCATTTTTTTTGGCCGAGATCATCCGTATCGTGTCTTCGCTCAAGCCCTTGGGCGCTACCTCAGATTCGATGTTGGTGACAAATCCGTGCTTGTAGGGCTGGTTGACGAGTTGTTGAAGCTGTGCACTCATGTTGTTTCTCCCGGCTGGGTTAATTTTTTCTTGACATTGAAGCTTTCGCCGCAGCCACACTGGCTGTCGACGTTGGGGTTGTCAAACTGGAAACTTTGTTTCAGGCCGTCAGTAACGAAGTCGATATGAGAGCCGTCAAGATAGAGCAGACTATGGTCGTTGACAACGATGCGGGCGCCATGTGACTCAAAACTGTGGTCGCCCGGGCCTACCTCATCAATCAGGTCAAAGGTGTGCGCTAGACCGGTGCAGCCAACCGCTTTAACGCCGATGCGCATGGCAATGCCTTTGCCGCGCTTGTGCAGCTGGCGCTGAATCTGTTGCGCCGCTTTCTCAGTCAATGTCATGGTCATTTGTCAAACTCCTAAAGTACGGTGGCCGGACCTAGTAAGAATTTATTTTCACTACTGTTTTTTTCCGACTTAGTCAACTGTATATTATTCCGACTAATTTAATCAACAATAGGTGCAATGGGCTTGATTGCTTCAGGGTGATTCGAGGCTGGCACTGGTGAAAGATGCTTCTTTCAGAGACAACGGTATATTGCTATCTTTGATGTTCTTAACTTCACCACACCATGCAAACCCCCCTCCGTTCCCTGAATCTCTCTGGTGCCAGTAATTTTCGTGATCTGGGCGGCTACATTGGCCTGGACGGCCGGTCGGTGCGCTGGCGCAAGTTGTTCCGCTCGGAGCATCTGGCGACGCTGACACCGCAAGACCAGACGGTCCTGCGTGAACTGGGGTTGCAGCGGGCTTACGATTTTCGGGGTGTGAACGAGCGTGCAGCCACGCCATATGAACTGGCCGGTATCGCCTCCCATTCGCTGCCGATCGAGCCCACAGTGGTGCAGCGTATGAAAGACCTGCTGGTGTCTGGCCAGCGTCTGACAGAGCTGGAAGTTGTGGCCCTGATGCAGGAGACCTATCGTGCCTTTGTGAATGACAATGCGCCCCGCTTTGCCGAGCTGTTTGCTCACCTGCTTGACAGCGATGCACCACTGGTCTTTCACTGCACCGCTGGCAAGGACCGCACGGGCTTTGCCGCCGCCATGATTTTGCTGGCCCTGGGGGTGCCGCGCCCGGTGGTGATGCAGGATTATTTACTGACCAATACGTTGTTGCGCATGGACCGCGCACCGGCCTACGGTATACCGCCCGAGGTGATGCAGGTGCTGTGGCGGGTGCAGACTGAATTTCTGGATGCCGCGCTACACGCCGTGGAGGTTGATCACGGCGGTGCTGAGGCTTATCTGGCACGTCAACTCGGGGTGGGGCCGTCGGCACGCCAGCGATTGGTGGCGATGTACCTGAGTGATGTCAATGTTCTTTAAAGAAATTATTGCGACAGGCTGCCACGTATGGTTACAGCGCTTGTTGTGTCGCCGGGCGGGCGCCCTGGATTTTTAAACCCAGGCGTTCAAACAACTGGCGGTCGCGGTCGGCCTGCGGGTTGCTGGTGGTCAGCAGCTTGTCGCCATAAAAAATGGAATTTGCGCCGGCAGCAAAGCACAGCGTCTGCAAAGCCTCGTCCATCTGCTCGCGTCCGGCTGAAAGGCGAACCATGGTCTGCGGCATGGTGATACGGGCCACGGCAATCGTTCGCACGAACTCGAACGGATCCAGCGGCGGCGTATCCGCCAGTGGCGTGCCGGGAACGGCGACCAGGTTGTTAATAGGTACCGATTCCGGATAGGGATCGAGGTTAGCCAGTTGTGCAATGAGGCCGGCGCGTTCTAGTCGACTTTCGCCCATGCCGACAATGCCGCCACAGCAGACGTTGATGCCGGCCTGGCGCACATGGCCCAAGGTGTCGAGGCGGTCCTGGTAGGTTCGGGTGCTGATGATGCTGCCGTAAAACTCGGGTGCGCTATCCAGGTTGTGGTTGTAGTAGTCCAGGCCGGCAGCTTTCAAGGCCTGCGCCTGTTCAGCCTCCAGCATGCCCAGTGTCATGCAGGTTTCCAGCCCGAGGGCACGCACACCACGCACCATCTCGGTCACGTTGTCCATATCGCGCTGTTTGGGGCTGCGCCAAGCGGCACCCATGCAAAACCGAGTGGCGCCCTGGTCTTTGGCGGCCTGGGCTGCCTGCATCACTTCATCGAGCGGCATCAGCTTGGTGGCTTCAATGCCGCTGTCGGCACTGGCTGCCTGCGGGCAATAGCCGCAGTCTTCAGCACAACCCCCGGTCTTGATGGACAGCAGTGTGGACAGTTGCACCTCGTTGGCATCAAAGTGCTCGCGGTGCACCTGCTGGGCCCGAAACATCAAGTCCATGAAGGGCAGCTGGTACAGGGCAGCCACTTCTTCGACGGGCCAGCGCTGCGTCGCTGTCACGCTAGTTGACGGACTGCGGGCCCGACGCAGGGCAGAAACAGGAATACTGGCAATAAGAGTCATTGAAGTTTCTTACAAACTTCCATCCTAGCATTTGTTCGTTTGGACCCGCGTTAAAGTCAGAAGCTCACTGAAGCTCATACCTTCCAACTTAGGCACATCCATGACCTCACCCGCCAATGCCATCTTCAGCCACACCGACACCGCCCGTGCCCTGCCTTTTCCAGCGCTCGCCCATGAGATTGAGGCGTTGCTGCAGGACCCTGCAGTGCGAGTGCCGGCCCGCATCGTGCAGGCCCTGCCAGGCGGAGGCAGCCTTTTGGTGATGCCAGCCGCCGACGGCCGGGTTGCCATTACCAAACTCATCACCTTCATTCCCAACAACGACAGGCGCGGTCTGCCCAGTATCCAGGGTGACATTGTGGTGTTTGACGTGACCACTGGAAGCCGCTTGGCCTTGCTGGATGGCCCGACTGTGACGGCGCGGCGTACTGCTGCCGTATCGTTGCTGGCAGCACAAAAACTGGCGCCACGTCGAGACGGCCCGCTGCTGGTGGTTGGTGCCGGCGTACAGGGGCGTGCCCATGTAGAGGCCTTCCAGGCGGGCCTGGGGGTTCAAGAGGTCTGGGTTGCCTCACGTAGCCTGGCCAGCGCGGAGGTTCTGGTGCAGCATGCCCAACGCTTGGGTCTGCGCGCCAAGCGGGTCGACGATCCGAATGTGGCACTGGTGGCCTGTTCTCTGGTAGTGACCTGTACGCCGGCGCAAAGCATCGTGATGCACACTATGCCCCAGCCCGGCACCTTTATCGCCGCCGTGGGCGCCTTCACCCCGCGCATGGTCGAGTGGTCTGCCAGCGTTTGCCAGCAACTGGATGCCACTGGTACGCTGGTGGTCGATACCCGTGATGCGGACCATGAGGCGGGTGATTTGCTTCAGGCAGATCTAGACGTGAGCGCTTTACCGGCCTTGGCTGATGTCATCCTCAACACCCCGGCATGGCAGTCACGTCCGGCACGGTCTGGCGGCACGGTGTTTTTCAAGAGCTGTGGCTGGGCCGGTTGGGACTTGGCGGCTGCCCGCTGCGTGGTGCCATCAGTTGTTTAAGCCGTCTCAGCTTCGACCTGCACCAGGCAGTCGTAGAAGGTGGGGGCACGGCCCAGGTCGGTCAGTTTTTGGCTGGTGAGTTGGTTCACGTTGGTGCCGTCAAGGCCGAGTTTGCGCCACCAGATGCCCAAGCCGTTAACGACGCCGGGTCGCGCTCGCTTAGAGATCTGGACCTTACAGCGGTAAACCCCGCGCTGATTGAAGACCCGCACCACCGCGCCGCTTTGCAGGCCCCGCGTGGCAGCATCGTCGGCGTGCATTTCCAGCATCGGTTCGCCCTCGATGTCGCGCAGGCTTTTGACATTGACAAAACTGGATTTTAAAAAATTACGCGCCGGTGGTGAGATCATCGCCAGCGGGTAGAGCGTCGAGCTGTTGAAGCTTTCGTAGTTGGGAATGTAGTCCGGCAGGCCGTCCAGCCCGAGGGCTACCAGGCGTTCGCTAAAAAACTCGCACTTGCCGGAGGGCGTCGGAAACTGGCCTTGGGCAAATGGTGCCTGGGCGCCGGGTAGCGTGGCAAAACCTTTGTCCAGTAGCACCTCAAAATCGACAGCGTCGCCATAGGCTGTGCGGCACAGCGTGACGTCATCGTCGTCAAAGCAGGGGTCTGTGAAGCCCATGCGCTGCGCCAATTCACGAAAAATCTGGGTATTGGTTTTGGCTTCGCCCAGCGGGGCGATGGCGGGGCGGTTCAGTAGCGCATCGGTGTGGCCGTAGCTGGCGTGCACGTCCCAGTGCTCCAGCTGCGTGGTGGCCGGCAACAGATAGTCGGCATAGTCGGCGGTGTCGGTCTGAAAATGCTCCAGCACTACGGTGAATAGGTCATCGCGGGTAAAGCCTTGTACCACCTTGGCTGACTCGGGGGCAATGGCCACGGGATTGCTGTTGTAGACCACCAGCGCTTCGATTGCTGGGCCAAAGTTGGGGCTGGTCGGGCGCAGCAGGTCATCGCCAATGGTGGTCATATTGATAGTGCGCGGGGCGTTGTTGCTGGCCGGGCGCAGGTCGGGGCGCTGCAGCGCGGCGCGTTGCACCGGAAACATGCCGGAGCTCGACAGCAGCACCCCGCCGGCGCGCTGCCGCCAGGCGCCGGTGAGCGCGGGCAGGCAGGCAATTAGACGCACGGCATTACCGCCGCCGCGCACGCGTTGCAGGCCGTAGTTCATGCGGATAGCCGTAGGCGCCTGGCTGGCGACGCTGGCACCATAGTCGCGCGCCAGGGCGCGTATTTGTTCGGGTTGCAGGCCGCAAACCTTGGCCGCGCGCTCCGGCGTCCATTGCAGGGCGCGGGCGCGCAGCAGGTCCCAGCCTAACGTGTGCTGCGCCAGGTAATCATGGTCGAGCCAGTCATGGGTGATGAGCTCGTGCATTAGGGCTAGCACCAGTGCACTGTCGGTGCCCGGTAGCGGCGCGAGGTGCTCGTGGCATTTGTCGGCAGTTTCGCTGCGGCGTGGGTCAATGCAAATCAGCTTGGCGCCGTTACGCTTGGCGATCTGGGCATAACGCCAGAAGTGCAGGTTGCTGGTAATCGAGTTGCTGCCCCAGATCAGGATCAGCTTGGACTCGGCAAAGAATTCGACCCGCATACCGACCTTGCCGCCGAGCGTGTGAATCACCCCTTCGCCACCGGCATTGGAGCAAATAGTACGGTCCAGTTGGGAGGCCCCCAGGCGGTTAAAAAAGCGGGCTGACAGGCTCTCGCCCTGCACCAACCCCATGGTGCCGGCGTAGCTGTAGGGCAGGATCGCCTGCGCCGCCTCCGGGCTGCGCCCGGCAATGGCTTGCAGCCGGGCCGCAATGTCCTGCAGCGCGGTGTCCCAACTGACCCGCTCGAACTGGCCTGCGCCTTTCGGACCGACGCGCTTGAGCGGATAGAGCAGGCGCTCCGGGTGGTAGGTGCGCTCGGTGTAGCGTGAGACCTTGTTGCACAGGGCGCCATCAGTTTGCGGATGCGCCGGGTTGCCTTGGACCTTGATGGCGATGCCGCCAACTACCGTGGTCACCATCGAGCAAGTGTCTGGGCAATCGTGCGGACAGGCACCCAGCACTTGGGTGGGAGCGGCCTCTGGCAGAGACGCATTAGTTTTTATTTTCATCATGTTTTTATTATTGATTGGAATTAATTATTTTCACGAGAAAACATTCAATTAAATTGAATATTGTTAAAATATAAAATTTGTAACAATATAATTTTATTTAAATGTTATTATCAAACTAACTTATAAATTTATAAATTGATATTTGTCAATTAACTAAATTAATTCAACTAGCCTATTATTAAAAATGCACGAGACTTGGCCAGTTATACAGGTTTGTTAGCGTATTTGATTCGATAACCTGGTCCTTCGCATATGTTCAAAACTGCATTCTTCACGCTCATCAGGCCTATTGATGGCGTACACGCCTATTTTTTATACCCCGCCGCGCTTGGACTGGCTGCCGCAGCGGCGCTGCTGGTTACCGGTGGCCTGACCTGGCTGGCCGCCAGCCTGGCACTGCCGCTGGCACTGGCAGGTCTTGGGCTGGGTCTGCGGCAGACAGCACAACAAGCAGCCTTGGTGCGGTCCGCCGATGTCTATCGAGCCAGTCTGGCGCAATTCGGGGAGCAGGTTGGCCCGGTCTGGAGCGGTCATATTGAGTCTTCGCGCGAGCAGATGGATAGTGCTATCACGGCCCTGTCCGAGCGCTTCTCCGGCATTGTTGACAAGTTAGACGATGCGGTTTACGCCTCCAGCTCGGCTACGCAGTCGCTCGGCGAGGGTGGCGCGGGGCTGGCCACGGTCTTTGCCGAGAGCGAGCGCAAGCTGGAGCAGGTCGTCACCTCGCAAAAATCAGCCATGCACAGCATGGCCGGCATGCTTGAAAAAGTAGAGCAACTTGATCACTTTATTGTCGAGTTGCAGGACATGGCTGGCGATGTTGCCAAGATCGCTGCACAAACCAACCTGCTGGCCCTGAATGCCGCCATTGAAGCGGCCCGTGCTGGGGATCTGGGACGCGGCTTTGCTGTGGTGGCCAAAGAATTTCGTATGCTCTCGACTCAGTCGGGCGATACTGGCCGGCGCATCGCCAGCAAGGTGAGCGGTATCAGCAGCGCCATCGTCGACACCTGCGGCGCGGTGCGCGCGTCGGTAAAACAGGAGGACCGCGCCATGCTGAACGCCGAAGCTAGCATTCAGACGGTACTGGCTGACTTCAAAAAAATCACTGACGGGCTGCTGCAGTCCAGCGCCCAGCTCCAGAGCGAAAGTATCGGTATCAAGTCCGAAGTTGGCGAGGCACTGGTTCAATTGCAATTTCAGGACCGGGTCAGCCAGATCATGCGCAACGTCATTGCCAATATCGATCGTCTGCCCGAATTTCTGACGCAGGCCCAAGGCGGTGCGCTGCAGCCGCTGGACCCGCAGGCACTGCTGGCGGACCTGAAGAAAACCTATGTCATGGCTGACCAGCACGCGACACACAGCGGCGACGTGGTCTTGCTCAAAAACGACACCGAAACGACATTTTTCTAAGGGATGACATGGCTAAAACTATTTTGATTGTGGACGACTCCGCCTCCATGCGGCAGGTCGTCGGCATCACACTCAAAGCCGCCGGCTATGACGTGATCGAAGGTCGTGACGGAAAGGACGCTCTGACTAAGCTGACCGGGCAGAAGGTGCATTTGATCGTCAGCGACGTCAATATGCCCAATATGGACGGTATTAGCTTTGTGACTGAGGTCAAGAAGCTGCCGGCCTACAAGTTCACCCCCATCATCATGCTCACCACCGAGACCGATGAGACAAAAAAGAACGAAGGCCGAGCTGCAGGCGTTAAAGCCTGGGTCGTCAAACCATTTCGCCCCGCGCAGTTGCTGGACGCGGTGCAACGGCTCTGCTTGCCATGAGCGAAACCACAACGCCTGGGCCGTCCGCACCGGCTGTCACGGGCCTGCGCCTAGAGGGCGAGCTCACGATCTACCGGGCCGAAGAACTCAAACCGATTTTGCTGGCTGCCTTGGCTGACGCCAATCCGTTGGAGATCGATCTGTCGGGCGTGACCGAGCTTGACACCGCGGGTGTGCAATTGCTGCTGCTGATCAAAAAAACAGCACAGGTTCAGCAGCGTGAGCTGCGCCTGCTGCGCCACAGCCTCGCCGTGACCGATGTTTTTGAGCGACTCAATCTGGTCGCCTTTTTTGATGACCCGTTGGTGCTGGCCACCACAACCCCGCCCGGGAGACGCGTGTGAATCTTGATGATGCCCTGCAAACCTTTCTGGTAGAGAGTCGCGAGCTGCTCGAAGAAATGGAAAACGCGCTACTGATCGTCGCTCAGGCAGAAGAAAAAGACGACCTAGTGAATGCTATTTTTCGTGCGGCACACACGATTAAGGGATCGGCCGGCCTGTTCGGGCTGGACCACATTGTGGCCTTTACCCATGTGCTGGAAAGCGTGCTGGACCAGGTTCGCGCTGGCAAGATCCGTCTCGATGACAAACTGGTCATGTTGCTGCTGTCCAGTGCCGACCACATCGGTGAGCTGGTCTGGGCCGTTGCCCAAAAGGGGGTCGGGGCGCATGACGCCCTGCCTGCCATTGGCGAGCCGCTGCTGGCCCTGCTGTCGGCCTACCTGGCACCACCTGCTGTCTTGCCGGTGGCGCCGCAATGGCCGGAGGAGGCAGAACGTGTGCACCGCATTCATGAGGGCAGTGTGGATACCGACAACTGGCACATCTCGCTGCGCTTTGGCCTCGAGGTGCTGAAAAACGGCATGGACCCGCTTTCCTTCATCCGTTACCTCGATACGCTTGGCCGCGTCACCGGTATTGTCACCCTGACCGATGCGATTCCTGCGTCCGAACTGATGGACCCGGAGACCTGCTATCTGGGCTTTGAGATTGCCTTCAAGAGTGAGGCCGACAAGGCCGCGATTGAAAGCGTATTTGAGTTTGTGCGGGACGACTGTCTGATTCGCATCCTGCCACCGCATAGCCTGATCTCCGAGTACGTGCGTCTGATTCAGGAGCTGCCGGAAGCGCCGGCCCGGCTTGGCGACATGTTGGTGCGTTGCGGCACCCTGACCGGACAGGAGCTTGATGCCGCACTGAACGTCCAGTCGGATGTGCCGGTCTCCAAGCTCGGCACTATTTTGGTCGAGCAGGGGTTGGTGCAACCGGAAGTGGTGGAAGCGGCGCTGGTCAAACAAAAGCAGAACAAAGAGAGTGGCGGTCAGGAGAGTCGATTGGTTAGGGTTGATGCCGACAAGCTTGACGATTTGATCAATCTGGTGGGCGAACTCATCATTGCCGCTGCCAGCGTCAATTTGATTGCCCAGCGGGCCCAGATGGCGGCGCTGCAGGAGGCCGGCGGCAAGCTCACCAGCCTAGTGCAGGAGGTGCGCGACAGCGCGCTGCAATTGCGTATGGTGCGCATTGGCGCCACCTTCAGTCGCTTTCAGCGCGTGGTGCACGATGTCTCACGCGACATCGGCAAAGACATCGCGCTGGTGGTTAAGGGCGAAGAGACCGAACTCGATAAGACGGTGGTTGAAAAAATTGGCGACCCGCTGATGCACTTGGTGCGCAACGCCATCGACCACGGTATTGAAACTGCAGATGTGCGCGCGGCCAACGGCAAGCCGGTACGCGGGTGTGTCACGCTCAACGCTTTCCACGATTCTGGCTCGATCGTGATTGAGGTCAGTGATGATGGGGGGGGCCTCAAACGCGAGCGCATTCTGGCTAAAGCGCTGGAGCGCGGTCTGATTGAGGCGGGCCGCGAGCTGTCGGATGGCGAAATCTATGAGCTGATCTTTGAGCCTGGTTTTTCGACCGCCGCCGAGGTCACCAACCTGTCGGGTCGGGGCGTTGGCATGGATGTGGTCAAAAGGAATATCACCGCGCTGCGTGGCAGTGTTAGCGTGCGCAGTGCCGAAGGCGTAGGCACTACGGTGTCGGTACGCCTGCCGCTGACGCTCGCCATCATTGACGGCTTCATGGTCGAGATTGGTAAATCGGTCTTTGTGATTCCGCTTGACATGATTGAAGAGTGTGTTCAGTTTGTCGCCGAGCCTGGTCATAGCTATACCAACTTGCGCGGCCAGGTGCTGCCTTTTATTCGACTGCGTGATCTGTTTGCGGTTGATGGCGAACAGGTTCGACGCGAAAATATTGTGGTTCTTAAATGTGCCGGCCAGCGTGCCGGGCTGGTAGTCGACACGCTCTTGGGTGAGTTTCAAACGGTCATCAAACCGCTGGGCCAGTTGTTCAGCAAGGTGGCCTGCATCAGTGGCTCCACCATTCTGGGCAGTGGTGAGGTCGCGCTGATTCTTGATGTACCAGCACTGGTTCGCCAGGCCGGCCAATCCGAGGCACCGGTTTTCAAAGCCGGACATAACACGCTTATCCTAGGCTGAACCCAGCCGTCCAAGCGTTTCACTCCCTAACCTACAAGCTGGAAATCTCCATGTTTTCAAATATTAAAATCGGTGTTCGACTATTGGTCGGCTTCATTCTGGTGGCTGCCATCAGCATCGTGGTCGGCGCCATCGGCATCAACAGCGCCAACAAGATCAATAACCTGTCAGACGCCATGTATGAGCAGGATTTGATGGGACTCTCCTATATCAAGGAAGCCAATATCAACTTGATTTATATTGGCCGCGCCCGCGCCAACTACCTCCTGGCCACCACTCAGGAAGAGCGCCAGCAATATTTGTCCACTATCACCAAAGCCAGTGCTGCAGCCATGGACAACCTGAACAAGGCCAAACCCTTGTCCAACTCAGCTCGCGCCAGTGAAATCTACATTATTTTTGAAAAAGAATGGGAGCTGTATCAGGCGGAGATGCAGCAGGCTCTGACCCTGGCCGCGGCTGAGCAACTGCAGCAGCGCAGCCCCATCTTGACTGATGTCTTGGGCAAAGTCCGTACTCGGGGAGACCTCCTCGACAGCTGGATGAGTGAACTCACTGACATCAAGGAAATCCGTGCCAAGGTGGCCGCGAGCGAGACCACCGTCCTTTATCAAGACAGCCGCAACTTCATGATGGGTGCCATTTTGTTTGGTGTCCTGCTGGGCATCGGCTTGGGCATTCTCATCAGCCGCAGCGTGACCATTCCGCTGGACCAGGCGCGTGACGCCGCCAACCGGCTGGCCGAGGGCGACCTGACGGTACGCATTGAGTCCAGTGCCAAAGACGAAACTGGCCAGATGCTGCAATCGATGCAGCGGATGATCAGCAAATTGTCTCAGGTTGTGTCCGATGTCAACAGCGGTGCCCAGGCACTGGCCAGCGCCTCGGAAGAAGTCAGCGTTACCTCGCTGTCGCTATCACAAGCCTCCAGCGAACAGGCAGCCAGTGTGGAAGAAACCAGCGCCTCGATTGAGCAGATGTCCTCCTCAATTGCGCAAAATACTGAGAACGCCAAGGTTACCGACGGGATGGCCAGCAAAGCCGCCAACGAGGCCTTAGAAGGCGGTGAGTCGGTCAATGCCACCGTGGCCGCCATGAAGCAGATTGCCCGCAAGATCGGCATCATCGACGACATTGCCTACCAGACCAACCTGCTGGCCCTGAACGCTGCGATTGAAGCGGCCCGAGCTGGCGAGCATGGCAAGGGCTTTGCCGTGGTGGCAGCCGAGGTACGCAAGCTGGCCGAGCGCAGCCAGATTGCTGCTCAGGAAATTGGTGAAGTTGCTAGTAGCAGCGTTGAGCTGGCCGAAAAAGCGGGCAAGTTGCTGGACCAGATAGTGCCCAGTATTCGCAAGACCTCAGACCTGGTGCAAGAAATTGCAGCTGCGTCGAGCGAGCAGTCCTCGGGTGTCAGCCAGATCAATTCGGCCGTGCTGCAACTGAGCCAAACTACCCAGCAAAACGCCGCCAGTTCCGAGGAGCTGGCGGCTACTGCCGAAGAGATGAGCAGCCAGGCCGAGCAGTTGCAGGCCACCATGGCTTTCTTCAAACTCAACAACTCGTCTCACGTCAAAACCTATGGTGGTGCGCCACGCAAAGGCGATAAGACAGGCGGCTTCGGTTCGGCCCCAGCAAGCGCTAAACCACGTCAGCTGGCGCAGGCCGGACGTGCAGAAATTGACGAATCACATTTCACCAAGTTTTAACAAGGCCCTGTTATGACGACACAGATTCAAACCCTCAACCGCAGTATGGCGCCCGCCGGTACAGCGCCAGCCGGAACCGATATCACCCAGTACCTGACCTTTATGCTAGGGGGTGAAATGTTTGCCATTAGCATTCTGGGTATCAAGGAAATTATTGAATACGCCGGGCTCACCCCAGTACCCATGATGCCGGCCTGCATTCTGGGTGTGATGAACCTGCGCGGTGCTGTGGTGCCAGTCATGGACCTGGCCAGCCGCTTTGGTAAACCAGTCAGCGTGGTCACCAAACGCACCTGCGTTGTCATCGTTGAGGTCGCCGCCGAAGGCGAGTGCCACGACATGGGGCTGCTGGTGGACGCCGTCAATGCGGTGCTAGAAATTCCGGCCGGCGAGATCGAACCGGCACCCGCTTTTGGTGCCCGAATTCGCAGCGACTTTATTGAGGGCATGGGCAAGGTCAACGGCAAGTTTGTCATCCTACTCAACGTCAACCGCGTGCTGTCTGTTGAAGAGCTTGGTGCCTTGGCCGGTGAAGCCGCCCCCCTGTTACTGGCCTGAATGATTTTTTAGACACGCAAACAATGTCGTTTCTGCGAGACTGCAGAGTGCGGCAGTCTATGACCTAGTGATTGTCTCGCTGCGCTCATAAAGATGACGCTACTTTGAATATTCCCCCGCCCCTGGCATTCAAACTTAGAAAATACTATGCTTTCAAACGTAAAAATTGGCACACGCATGGCCTTTGGATTTGCGCTGGTCTTGTTATTAATAATGACGGTAACGCTAATCGGCACACGCAGCATGGCCAACCTGAACGGGTAAATCGAAAATATCGCCACGGTGAATGCTCTAAAAAGAGCACCGGTCCATTGAAATAAACAATGCGGTGTTTGTCATTTCACGTGCCCTGCGCTCCGTGGTGCTGATCAAAGACCCTGTAGGGACAGCAGCCGAGATCAAGAAAATAGAACAGGCTTGCCTGAAAATGGCGGACAACTTTGTTGTTCTTGTCAAGATGGAGTAGAGTCCGCAAGAGGACGCGCTTCAAGTCAAAATTAGAATCAGTAGTGATATTGTGATACCCATCACTAACAAGATCATGGCACTCAATGTGGCAGCCAGAGACCAAGAGTCGTTGGATCTCTTGTTGACAGTGGGCGATCTAGCGATGCAAAAATGCCCAGACTCCGTGATCAACCTTATTCTGTTTATGAAAGAAGAGTCCTAAAGAGGTTGCGCCTAGGCACAAGAGGCCTATAACTCTGCACAGCTTCTCATGTGGTCTGTGTGAGTTGCCGCTATTTTGCTCAGTGTGCTAATTGTCTGGTTCCTAGCGCGCGGCATTACTCGCCCCATTTACATTGCGGTTAATGAGGCCAACAGTTTGGCGGAAGGCGACTTGAATGTCAAAATTGAATCGACTGCCAAGGATGAAACTGGTCAGATGCATCATGGCCATGGGTAATATGGTGCGAAAACTGACACAAGTCATTGAGGGCCAGCGCACGTTGGTGAGCGCCGCCAACAAAGATAATTTTGATGTGCGTATCGACCTCAATGGTCTGCAGGGTTATCAAAAAAGCATGGCGGAGGACTTGAGCGAGCTGGCTACCATCATGGGTACGGATACCAATGATGTCGTGCGTATTCTAGGCGCTGTATCGGAGGGTGACCTGACGACTACTATTAATAAAAAATATGAGGGTACCTTCAACTTGCTCAAGGACTACACCAACAGCACGGTAGCCAAACTCGCTCAAATCGTATCTGATGTGGATAGCGGGGCCGACTCGCTGGCCAGCGCGTC